>NZ_JBHSED010000023.1:0-127211 GCF_042651945.1 Cohnella boryungensis
GGCCTGTGACCTGCAACTCCATTATGGAGTACACAGATTCACAGGCCTAGTACATTTTCATTCATGGTGGTGGCCTCTAGGCCATGGTGGTTTGAGCCAGTAGCTTCCCGCGATCTGCTTGATGCCGGTCTGATTGGCAACAAGGGTGGGCGTTCTTCCGAACTCAAACTCCATCAGCTGGCCGCTCTTCGTTATTCCCAAGCCCGAATGGCCATTGCTTGAGATCGAGACAAGATCGCCTGGCGAACGAATCGTTTGATAACCGTAAAAGGAAGACCACAAGGTGCCGTCATCCATAAGCACCGTGTCTTTGCCGATAATGTCCGAAATCCTAGGGGCGCTTTCGGCGGCCGCTGGACGGTCGAACGTGTCGTTGGCCAGGCTGAGTCCCAATACCAATCCGACGGAAACAATCAGCTGAATCATCTTTTTCATTGTGTAACCTCTTTCTTAGTCGTTAAGTAATGCTTGCCGGCGATAGGATCAAGCGAATTTCTTCCTCTGGTATAATATATCAAAACGCATAAAGGAAATGATAGGAAAGTATAGCCGGATACAGACGGGATTGTTGCAAGGAAAATACTTGTCGCTGTCAAAGATAAAGACGCTCCCGGACGGAGCGTCTTTAATCGTGCGAAAGTTACGGATGAAGTTGAAAGCTTACAGCTGCCAGATTCGATACAGAATGACGGCGGCTTCCGCGCGGGTTAGCGCAGCGTGGGGCGCGATGTTGCCCTTCACAATGCCGGACCTGACTAGTGCTTCTGCGCTTTCTCTGGCGTATTCGGACAGACTGGTCATATCGGACGGATAGACTGCGGAAGCTGATCTTGCCGTGATCGGCTTGCCGGATGCCGCGAGCGCGCGTGCGGTCAGCACCATCATGTCCTGGCGGGAGAGCGTGCTATCGGGCTTGAAGGTGTGGTCTCCAAAGCCAGTGGCAATGCCTCGTTCCTTCGCGATAACCAGTTCGTCATAATAAGAAGCGGTTTTCGAAACATCGCTGAACATGCCTTCGTTTTTCCCCGTGCCTTGCAATTCTAGCGCTCTGACAAGGTGGGCGACGAAATCGGCTCTGGTAATCGCACCGGCGGGAGCGAAGCTGCTGGCGGAGATGCCCTTGATGATCTCGCGCGCGGCCATAGCCTCAATCGCTTGCTTTGCCCACGGCACATTCTGCAGGTCTCCGAAAGGCTGGACGACGAAAGCCACGGCATAGGTGCTGAAGTGAATCGTACGGAACACAACCGTTCGGGTCCCAGCATCATAGCGGCCGTTCGGAATCGGAGACACCTTTCCATCGTCGGCGATGTACCAAACGACGATCGAATCCGGGCGGCTCAGCTCCTCCGCTGTCGGCGAATAGGGGACTGAGATCGTGACAGGGGCCTTCGGGTTGTTCCAGGCGATTACGGAATCCCCGATAAGCACCTGCAGCTCCAGCACCGGCCGATTGCCGATGCGTTCCCTAGCGGCTGCATCTAGATGAGCTGTAGAAGCCTGCGCGATGCGGACGGTAACGTGCTCCCCGTTCGCAGTCACATTGGACAGCATGTTGCCGGGAAGATCGATCGTCGCATTTTCCGTTCTCAACGTGAGAATGAGGTTATCCTGGTCCTTCAGGCCTCGGACAGGCAATTGCATTTCATACGACTTCGCATCGGTCTGCTTCGGGATATCGACAACGATATGTTTTTTCTTGCCGTCGGCTGAAGGAGGAGCCAGCTCAAGCGCCTTCTTCAGGTTTTCTTCGGTGACCAGGCCGGTTATGCGGTTGTCTTTACTCTTCACCTCTGGTTTGATTACGACTGTACCGTCAAGGCTCTCAACCGTTCCGCTTGACGAGCCTCCGGCTCCGCCACCGCCGCCACCGCCGCCAGAGCCGGAAGATTTGCCGGTGAGAGTCAGCACGCCGTAAACGGAGGTGTCCATATAGCCGTTGCCGGTTGTATCGTTCCAGGCGGCAACGCTTTGACGGGCTCCGTCTTTGGCATCATTAATCTGAACGTCAAAGCCCAGCTTCCGGTTGTTGTCGGGAACTATCGACTTCAGTGGAATCTTCGCTTCGACCGTATAGTTCGTTCCCGACACTTGCACGGCCGATACGAAGCCGTCTGCGAGGCTAGGCGGGTTGAACGAGGTCTCGTTGTCGAAGTTGATTCTGAATTGTCCATCGTCCGCTTGGTAGAACGAGGTTTTCCCGTTGTTCTCGTCCAGGAAAATCTCGACGGAATCGTGCTCCCATACGTTTGCGCTCGATTTATCAAGCTGAGCGTCGCTAACCTGGATCAGAACATACAGGTTTTGATTGTCCCACAGCGCTTTCGCCACTCCGGTCGCCCCTTGCCAAGCCATCTGGTACCGATTGATCGGAATTTCTGCCGTCTGGCTCCAGACCGCATCGACGCTCCCGTCGATGACAGGGACAGCGTATTTGGCGGTAGCTTGATTCGCTTCCGACGAGTCGGGCTTGTGCTCCTCCATGAACGCATCCGGGTCGATCACGGCATAATAAGCCGGTTTGGCTTGCAGGTTCTTATCGAACAGCAACGGATTGTTGGAGGCTCTCCAGCTTGTATTGTCGTCCATTCCCCAGAAGGTCACGCGCGCGATATGAGCGGCTCGAGCTTTGAACAGATCGAACAGCTGCGCGTACAAGTAGCCTTGAGCGATGGCAAGCTTCTCGGAAAGCTGATAATTGCTTCCGGCCTGAATATCCAACTCGGTAATGCTGATCTCCACGCCCAGAGAGATGAACTTCTCGAGGGACAGGCGCACGTTTTCCGGATTCGTATTTACATTGTAGTGACCCTGCATGCCGACGCCGTCGACGAGAAGCTTCCCGGGATGTTCCAGCGCATAGCGGTCATTCATTTCCTTGACCATGCTGTAGATCGCCTGCGCTTTGTTCTGATTGTCCTCGTTATAGTCGTTGTAGTACAGCTTGATATCCCATTCGGGATGCGCGTCCAGCACTTCTCTGGCCGCCAGGAAGGCCTGCTCCACGTAGTCCGGTCCGATGGCGGCGTACCATGGGGATTGTCTCAGGGACGCTTCCCAATTCGTCGGATTGGGAGGATTGTCATTCATCGCTTCGTTGACGACGTCCCATGAAATCACCTTGCCGCCGAAATGCTCCATCACCGTGCTAATGTGGGTTCTTAAGTTATCTAGAGCTTCTTCTCTGTCTAGAGGGATCGTGTTCTCTTGAGCGTCCTTGGTCGTATTCATCCACGCGGGGGATTGCTGATGCCAGACCAGCACATGCCCGTGAACCTGCATGCCCTCGTCCCGTACCTTATCGACAAGGGCGTCTGCCGCTGTGAAGGTAAAATTGCCCTTCGTAGGCTGGAGCGCATCCGGCTTCATGGCGTTGCCTGCCGTAGCGACCTGATGGTGCATCTTCAGAAGCTCAAGCCGGACTCCGTCCACATCCTCGGCCGATATCGCGTTTCCGATCAGGAAGTCGTCCTGATAAGCGTCCTTTATCGGGAGGAGATCCTTCTGTATGACAACCGGTTCTGAGCTTGTTCTCTCAAAATGGATATCGTCGATATAGAAGGAGGCCGTGCTGTTGTTGGAGCTTTCGACATAGATCGTTAAGTATTCGCTGCTTACGTTGTTATAACGGTAGGTACCCTCGAATTGCACCCAGCCGTCGCTGGCGCTGATGGTTTTGGGGGCAAGCTGAACGTAGTTGGCGCTGCTTCCGTCGCCCACCTGTGTGGACAACTGAAGCTGGGCGCTAGCGGGCTCGATCAGCTTGACCCAAGCCGAAATGCGATATTCATGGCCCTTGTCGACATACCGCTCCACGCGCAAAGAAGGTCCATGCCACGTAGAGGTTCTGCCCTCTACCTTCAGCGAGTAGGAGCCGCCCTCGGTATGATTCGCCTCATCGGTTACGGTCAGGGTTTCCGTGCTCGCTCTCCCTGTAAAGCCGCCAGCGGTTTGATCCTCGAAGGTAATGGGGATAAAGTCCAGCGCCGGCGGTCGGGGTGTTTCGGGCTCCTCGTCCGACGTCGCCTCGGTAATCAGGACGTCTCCGATGTAGAACGGGACTGTTTTCCCGGCGTCGTTGGATTGAACGCGAAGGCTTGTATCCGTGCTCGTGTCCGCGGTAAATTCCTTGGTCAAGGTGACCGCATGACCGGCTTCGTAATTGACATTGGCCAGAAGCGCATAGCTGCTTACGGCCTGAAGATAAGCTTGCGCGTCGCTGGGCACGTCTACATCGTCATCCACATATACGGTTACGGTCGCCGTGTAGGTTTTCCCGGACTCCAGCCCGATGTCGGCGTATTTGAAATCGGCCGCGTCCCAGTTGTTCGCCCTGTTGCTGACATATAATGCCGCTCCATCGGCATTGCCGTCGAAGGCTTTGCCGGTGACCTGCGTGAGGCTGGCGCCTCCGGATTGAGCCGCAACCCCTTTGCCGCTTGCGAAGGTTTCGTGGTAGATCACTGTTACTTCCGGAGCTGCCGCTTCCGCAGCCGGAGCAAGCCAGCCTGACGGAATAAGCAAAGCCGCCGCAAGGAGAATCGAGACGGCTCTGTTGCGTTTGCTGTTCATGTATTTCATTCCCTTCCCCAGATAAATTTGCGCAATGGTAAAGCGCTTACATCATCTTGTGGTGTGCGCCTCCTTTCCTTCCCCTGATTATACGCGGGACGAAAATGGATTTTACTAGAAAAACTTAACAATAAACTGTAATTATCTTATGGTTTTCACAACAGTTTAGACCCCGTCGCGTCAGCATGCAGAATCAAGAAATCCGTTACAGGAATTTGGCCGATTCCCTATTGCGGTTTCGTAGTGGTAGAATAGGCTTCATGATAGCGCTTACGCATCGGGAGTGACTTCAGGATGATGAAAAAGTGGATGATCGGAGGCAGCGTCCGCTCGCAAATATTGATCTTGCTGCTGGTGTTCATTATTACGCCGACGACGATCATATCGGTATTTACGATAAACAAATTCTCGGAGATGATTGAGCGCAACGGAATGGATATGATGGAGACTGCGCTGGAGCATTCCAAGGAGAACATAATGAACTTCATGGACGGAGCCGCTGACGCCGCCTTGATGATCATGACGAATACCGCCATCATCGACCCTATTCTCAAGACGGACGCCCCAAGAAGCGTTCAACAGAATATAACGGCGGCCAATATGCTGGAAAAGCAGTTGTACGAGCTGAAAATCCACGGGGTTCGCGCGAAAGAGATCGCGATTATGAATGAGGCCGGGGACAAAACCTACGCCGGGTCCAACACCTTCCACACCCGTTTCGCGGCGGATGCCGATTGGTGGGAGGCTGTAGACAGGCTGGACGGCAAGCCTTATTGGGGGAGCTATGAGCACAACGGCAAATATGTCTTTGTCGCCCGCAAGGTTCAGCAATTCATCAAATCCGAGGATCGTTTCCGCACGTTGGGGGTTGTGCTGATCGGCTTCGCGGAGCGGGATTTCTCCTCGGTCAACTCCGCCGTCAACCTGGCGAACGGCGCGGAAATCTTGATTGGCGACGCGAACGGGCTGACGATATCCGGCACAGATCCGGTCGCAGTCGGCAAGCGGCTGTCCGGGAAGACGCTGCGGCTGCCGCTCGCGAAGGGCAGCTCGCAGCTCGATTTGTCCGGCGTCTACGAGCCGGGCGCGGGCACCCGACTGACCGTACACGATGTTATCCCCGGCAGCGATTGGAGCCTGATCGTCTCCTCGTCGTTTCAGGAATTGCTTGGGGAGCAGCGCAGCATCAAGAACATCATCGTGTTCTCGACCGGGCTGTGCGTCGTGGGGGCGTTCCTGCTGGCCGCGCTGCTGGCTCATCGCATGACGCTGCCGCTCAAGCGATTGTCCAAGGAGGTCAAGCAGCGCATTACGAACGGAGATTTTACGTTCTGGCCGCTCCAGGCGCCCGCAAGACAGGACGAAATCGCCGGGCTCGGGCAAGGCTTCTATCGGCTGGTAGCCGATCTGAACGAGACGAAAAACCGCATGCACCAGACGGAGCTCATGAAGCGGGAAGCGGAATTCGATGCCATGAGAAGCAAGATCAAGCCGCATTTTCTGTATAATGCGCTGGAATCCGTCAGAATGCTTGCGGTCGTTAACAAGGACCCCGATACGGCGGAAATGATCAAGGCGCTGGGCCATCTGTTCCGCTACATCATTACCGATCAGAAAAGCCATACGACGCTGGAGGACGAGCTGGCCTACTTGCAAAGCTATATTCAGCTTCAGAAGATCCGGTACGAGGACCGATTGGACGTGCGAATTGACGTCCCCGAGCCGCTATTGAACGTCGGCCTGCTGAAGCTTGTGCTGCAGCCGCTTGTGGAGAACGCGATCGAGCACGGCATTAACCTTAGAAGGGGCGCCAAGCGGATTAGGATCACCGCCTCGCAGACGGGCGAGGATGTGTTGATTCATATCTGGGATGAAGGGGCAGGCATTGCTCCCGAGCGCTTGGCGGAAATCAAGAGCAGTCTGGACGATCCGAGCACGGATAAGGACCATATCGGACTGATCAATGTTCACCGAAGACTGAGGTTTCATTTTGGCGAGCCCTACGGCTTGACGATCGACAGCGAGCGGGACAGCCATACGAGCGTATACGTTCGCATTCCATGCCGACGGCATAACGGACACTCATGACGCAATACCCACCAGGAGGAACAGCAGATGCATACCGTGCTTATCGTCGATGACGATGCGATGATCGTGAAGGGACTTGAGCAATTCGTCGATTGGCAGGACATGGGCTTCAGCATTGTCGGGACGGCGAGAGACGGCGAAGAGGGGCTTCAGGCGATCCGCGAGCTGCAGCCGGAGATCGTTCTGACGGACATCAAAATGCCGTATAAAGACGGGCTTTCGATGATCGAGGATTGCCTGAGCGACGGAATGGCTCCCCATTTTGTCGTGCTGACGGGCTTCAACGAATTCGAATACGCCAGACGGGCGCTCAAGAGCCGGGTGTCCGACTACCTGCTGAAGCCCGTAGAAGAACATAAGCTGATCGCGGTGCTGGACAGCATTCGCGAACAAATCAGGGAAAACAAGCGGCAGAAGGAGGATATCTCCGCGCTGGAGCGCAGGGCGCAGGAAAGCTATGTCCTGATTCAGGAGAAGCTGATCGCGGAGCTTCTGGACGGCAGTCTGCCGCTAGAGGCGATCAGCGCGGAGAAGCTTGCTCTCTACGATATTCGACTGTCGAGAAGCTGCTGCCAAGTCGTGCTGGTAGAGGGCGACAAAACGCTGCTGTCCGATCCTAAGTTGACGGAAATGATGACGACAGTCTTGGGGCGGCACGGCATGGACGCCAATCTCGCGCGAATAGGAGATGGCTTGACGCTCTTGCTTAACGGCGGAGAGGACGGCGAGCGATACCTCGGCGCAGCCCTGGAGGAGATTCGGACGAAGGCGTTGGAATGGCTCGGCTTGCCGCTGACCATGGGCGTGTCGAATTCCGGAACGGCGGATGAGCTTCCCGATCTGTATCTGCAAGCGAAGCTGGCCCTTCAGTACAAAATGTACACCGGCAGCGGAAGCCTGAATGCCTATCGCTCGCTTGCGCTTGAAGCCGAGCTCTTCCTGCACGATCCGCAGGAGCAGGCCCGCCGTCTGCTGGCGGCCGTGAGCGAGAACAACGAGGCTAGAATACACGCGGAGCTGGACGGCTTCTTCGACCAGATCCGGCGGCATGGCGGTCTTCCGCCGCAGTCGGTCTATCGCGTCTGCTCCGAGGTGCTTTACGAAATTCGCAAAGCCTTGAACGAAACCGGCCTGCCGGCCGACCGCTTCGTCGAAGAGCCTGCCGCGGCTATCGAGGGCATGGTCAGGCAAGGAACGCTCGATGAGCTTAGACAAGGGTTCGGCGTGATTTTCAGGCAAATTCGGGCACACTTGGATAGAAGCCCCGAGCACGCCGGGGGCGAGCAGATCGACAGCATTATTTTGTATATGAGAACCCACTATGCCGAACCGATCGACCTGGACATCATCTCCAGAACCTTCTATATCGATCCGAGCTATTTCTGCAAGGTGTTCAAGAAAAGCACGGGAGAAACCTACTTGCACTATCTGACGAAAATTCGCATCGACAAAGCCTGTCAGCTTCTGAGCAATCCGGCCAGCAAGGTCTACGAAATCGCCGGTCAAGTCGGCTATGAGGATCAGCGGTATTTCAGCCAGGTTTTTCGCAAGCATACCGGGATGACGCCGAGCGACTATCAGAAGCGCAGAACAAAAAATTAAACATCGACCACAAGATTGCCGCATTACCTTTTTCCCGCCGAAGCATTAACGTTGGAGTAAGCGATTTCAATCGTATCCGGGCCTTCATCGTTGGGTTCGGCAGGTTGCTCGCGAGCTCACAATCGGAAGGGGAACATACACACATGAAAGCGTCATCCAAATCGATTCTCACCCTGCTGGTCATCCTCGGCCTTGCCGCGACGCTGCTCAGCGGCTGCGGCGGCAACAAGAAATCCGATTCTTCGCCATCGAATGAAAGCGGAACCAACGGGGACCCCCAAATCTCGTTCAAAATCGCCTCCTGGGCCGGTCCGGGCAAAAAAGAAGGCTTGGAGCTGGCCATCGCCGAGTACAAAAAAATCAAACCGAACGTCAACATCACCTTCGAGGAGGTCGCGCAATCCAACGCGGACTTCGATGTGTGGATGGCCGCCCAGCTGGCGGGCAACCAAGAGCCGGAGGTCGTAATGGACTTCAGCTACGACAATCCGTATAACAAGTACAACGATAAAGGCTACAGCGTGCTGGAGATGGACCCTTACCTGGAGAAGGTCAGCCCGTATACGAACCAAAAGTGGGGCGAGAGCTTCCGCGAGGTTGATCTTAATCTTATGCGCTCTACGCAGAACGGCAAGCTGAACAATATCGCAACCTCCATGGTAACGCTGAAGATCGCGTACAACAAGGACATGTATGACCAACTGGGTCTTCAGGTTCCGAACACCTTTTCCGAGATGGTCGCCAATTTCGAGAAGATCCGTCAAGCCAAGATCGGCGCGGAGCCATTCTCCGGCTTCCTGAAGGTCACCTCCGCTTGGGACTGGTTCGCGAGATTCGCCGCGCAGCAGACGCAAGAGCAATATGTGCCGCAGATCGATACGCTGTTCAAGAACAATAAATACCAACAGAACGAGTATGTCAAAGCGGTCGATGAAGGCATTATCGACGTGAGCAAGCCAGAGGTTCGCGGCCTGTTCGAGCTGTTCAAGACGTTCACGAATTACTGGGCGCCGGGCGCCATCGCCATGACGATGACGGAAGCCAGAGACATGTGGCTGCAAGGCAAAGCCGTGCACACCTTCACGATCAACATCGATGCCAAGCCTTTCGCAAGCGACATGAAGCCTTCGTTTAATTGGGACACGTTCGAATTCCCGGTCATTACGAAGGATATTGCACCGACCTCCAACGAAGATCCTGCGGAGTTCGGCGATCTGGCGGACGCTTTCGTCGTCATGCCGTCCGCCGTCAAGAAGAACATTCAGGACGAGGTTATGGATTTCATCATGTTCTATACGTCGCCTGCCATCGCAACGCAATTGGCCGACATGAACTGGATTACGCCGACGGTTACCGGAGTCGAGCCCAACGTGAATCTGGAGCGCTATCTGCCGAAATACAGACCGCAAAACCAGATCGACCTGAACTCTCAAGCGATTCTCGGCAGCAACGCCAGACAATTCGTCCTTCAGCAAATTCAGCGCTATGTGCTGGATGACATTACAACGGATCAGCTGGTTGAGCTGGTGAACAAGAACATGAAGGACGAGACGGAGAAGGTTAAACAGGAGAAGGGCTG
The DNA here is from genome assembly GCF_042651945.1 of Cohnella boryungensis. Classification (NCBI taxonomy): domain Bacteria; kingdom Bacillati; phylum Bacillota; class Bacilli; order Caryophanales; family Paenibacillaceae; genus Cohnella; species Cohnella boryungensis. Next base: position 9,842 of record NZ_JBHSED010000023.1, read on the forward strand.
GTCCAAGGACAACGATTACGGCAACAAGTAATGGCAACCCGGGCCGGAAGCCCGATGCAGCCGACAGCGGAGCGCCGTTTCCGCTGTCGGCGTTGTCAACGGCGGGACGGCCCGGCTTTGCGGAAAGACGGGAGGGAACCAGCACGTGCACAATTACCGCGTCAGCCTGTTTCAATCAATCTATCGCTACAAGCATGCTTATCTCTTCTTGCTGCCGCTGATCGTTCTGCTCGGCGTGTTCAGCTATTATCCCATTGTCATGGCGCTGAAGATGTCATTCTATCAGTGGAAGGGCGGCAATGAGGCCATCTTTATCGGCTTTGACAACTTCGTTGCGCTGTTTAAGGACAAGACCTTCTATACGTCTCTGAAAAACGCGCTATGGTTCATACTGTTCGACTGTACGGTAGGCGTGCTGATGCCGCTGTTCATCGCCGAGCTGCTGTTCCATCTCAAGAGCGCAAGATTGCAATATGTATTTCGGACGCTGTTCGTAGCCACGATTACGGTTCCGTCCGTCATCATCATTCTCGTATGGGTATTTCTGTACAACCCGGTCGTAGGCGGAATGAATACGCTCGTCTCCCTGTTCGGGGTTTCTCCCCAGCTCTGGCTGGGCGGAACGGATACCGCGTTGTTCTCGGTGATTTTCTCAGGCTTTCCGTTCATCAATCCAATCTTCCTGCTCATCGTATTCGCGGCTCTGCAGTCGATTCCCAAATCGCTGATCGAAGCCTCCGTCATGGAAGGCTGCGGACCTTGGCGAAGAATTCTGTCGATCGACATCCCGATGATCATGGGACAGCTGAAGCTGATTTTCATCCTGGGCATTCTGCACGGGATGCAATCGTTTTATAAGCAGCTTATCATGACCAACGGAGGTCCGGGCGAGGAAACGCTGGTTCCCGGCCTGTACATGTTCCAATCCGGCTTCTCGCACAACGATTTCGGCTATGCCTCCACGATCGGGTTCGTGATGCTCATCCTGATGCTGGCGCTGACGATCGTTTCCAACAAGCTGATTAAATCCGGCAACGACTAGCGGTAAGGAGGTTGCTTCACAGATGACAGCAAGCGCAAATAAGAAGGTTTCGTATGTATTGATCGGTCTGCTGGTCCTGTTTATATTGTTCAGCTTTTTTCCGTTATTGATTATGGTGCTGACTTCCTTGAAATCGAACAGGGAAGTGAGCTTGGGCGTATTTAATTTTCCTTCCACGATCCAATGGGAGAATTACAGCCGGGCGTTCGACACCGTCGTTCCGTTCGCCTGGAACTCCATCATCATTGCCGTATGCGCCGTCGCCGGGGTGCTGGTCACTTCCGCACTGGCGGCATATGCGTTCGCGAGATACAAGTTTCCCGGACGCGAAATTCTCTATTATCTGATCATTGCGTTGATGATGGTTCCGGCCGTGCTGGTGCTGATCCCGATGTTCAAGCTTGTCGTTGCGCTGGATATGCTGAACTCTTACGCGGTGGTCATTCTCCCGCAGATCGCCAGCGGCTGCATTATTGCCGTCTTCCTGCTGAGAAGCTTCTTCGCCGGGCTGCCGGAGGATCTGTTCGAGAGCTTCCGCATGGACGGAGCGAAGGAGCTCCGCATACTGAGGAGTCTCGTGCTTCCGCTGTCCAAGCCGATTCTGGGAACGATTGCGGTCTTGAATTTTCATTCTTCCTGGAACGATTACATCTGGCCGCTCGTTACTATTAATGATAAGGCGTTGAAGCCGATCGTCACCGGAATTATGTCGTTCTCGAACGAATACGCTACGGATCACGGCCCGATGATGGCTGCCTATGTGCTTGCCTCGGTTCCGCTGATGCTGGTCATCAGCTTTGCCATGAAATATTTCGTGGACGGCTTGACCAGCGGCGCCGTCAAAGCCTAAAATCAGGGTGACTTTGAAGCGAGGCGGCAGTCCGTGCCCGTGCAGAGTTAGGAGGAAAGCGGTCTTATGGCTTCGAAAATACGTTTTGCCCTCATCGGCTGCGGCGCGGTCGCCTCGGCTCACGCAAAAGCGATCTCCGCTCTGCCGCAGGCGGAGCTGGTGGCGGTCGCGGGCAAGTCTGCCGAACGGCTGACGGCCTTCGCTAGAGCCTGGGGCCTGGACGCGTATTCCGATTACGCGGAGATGCTGCAGAGGACGGATATTGATGCGGTTAGCATCTGTACGCCGAGCGGGCAGCACGGGGAGATCGCGATCCGTGTCGCGGAAGCCGGCAAGCATGCGCTGGTCGAGAAGCCGATCGAGGTTCTGCTGGCCAAGGCCGAGGAGATGATCGGCGCCTTCCGCAGCCGGCGACTTAAATTAGGCGTTATATCGCAGCACCGGTTCGATCCCGACGTCGTGCGCCTCAAGGGAATGCTTGAGGCGGGCGTGCTGGGACGTCCGGTGCTTGCGTCCGCTTCCGTGCACTGGTATCGGAACCAGGCTTATTACGACAGCGGGCAATGGCGCGGTACCTGGGCGGGCGACGGGGGCGGAGTTCTGATCAATCAAGGGATCCATACGGTTGATCTGCTGCAGCATCTGATGGGACCTGTGGAGGAGATAACCGCCCATGCCGCAACGATGACCCATCGGATGGAGACGGAGGATACGGCGACGGCCGTACTGAAATTCGCCGGCGGCGCCCTGGGCACGTTCTCTTGCACGACGTCTGCCTACCCCGGCTATGCCAGCCGACTTGAAATTATCGGTACGGCAGGCTCGGCGGTGCTGGAGGGCGAAGCGCTTACCCAGCTCTATCTGAACAACGGCGACGGAGCGGCTCCGGTTAATGAAGCGAATAGCATCGGCGCGAGCCTGACAGAAAAGGGCGCTGTGCGAGGAGGTAATCCGGCTGCCGGAATGGGCGGGGATGCCTTCACCGAGCAATACCGAGACTTCGTGAAAGCGATTTCTGAGGATGTCGAGCCTTCCGTGAACGGGGAGGCGGGAAGGTCGGCGCTGGCCTTCGTGCTCGCCGCCTATCGGTCGGCCGCAGCAGGATGCAAGGTGAAAGTAAGCGACAGGCTGGACACTTAAAGGAGAGATGACAGATGAAGCAAGCTGATCGCCAGCCGCGATTAGGCATTCAAGGGCCAACGGTGTCTTGGCTGGACCCGTGGGCGGAGGAGCCGTCCTCCCGAGTTATGCGCACAGGCACGGGAAGCATCGTGCCGGCGCAGGACCCGACGCCCCGGCCGCATGAATTTATAGATGCGATCCAGGAACTGGGGGCGGACTTCTATGTTCATCATGTCCTTCCGGATCTATCGGGACATACCGAGCTGTTCCGCGATGCCGTTACCCGAGGCCTGGATGTGTGCCTGGGCAACGAATACGGGAATATCAACGGCCCGCATGAGGAAGGCACCAGCCGGTTCGATGTGCCGGATGCCGCCGTGCTGGAGGCGGCCGCAAGCGGTCGTCTGATCGGACTGCTCTACGACGAGCCCGAGCATCTGCAGATCAACGCCTCGCAATATCGCAAGGACGGCTTCTATCCGCACTGGGGAGTGACGGACGGATTGACGCTAGCGCAAAGCGAGCGTACCATGACTGACACGGTGACGGCCAGATCGGCGCATGTCCGTCAGTTGCTGGAGAGGAACGGACTGAACGCCGACGGAGCCCCGCTTGTTTCCGAGCATGTGTTTCCCGTCCTATTCCACGCGCACGCGCGCGGCGGCATGGATCTGTGCCCGAAAATCATGAAGGAATCGTTCCAGCCTTTGCAGCTGTCGACGGCATTGGGGGCGGCCAAGCAGTACGGACGCAGGTTATGGATCTGCGCCGATTTGTGGGGACCCGATGCAGGGTCCTGGTTTACCCGCACGTCCGGCTTTCCGGGCCATTCTCCCGAGGAATATGCCTCCGCGCTCAGGATGGGGTACTGGATGGGGCCCTCGCATTTGTTTGCCGAGAACGTCGATGTTCTTCTGCAATATGGGCAAGGACGCTTCCGCAAAACGGAGTTCGGCGAGGTGTGGGAGGAATTCGCTCGTCAATACGTGCCGTCCAACCCGTTGCCGTGGGGACATCTGGACGCGGAGGCTGATATTGCGTTCATTCATGCCGACGACAGCAACTACGGGCAGAATGAACGGCTGTACGGGAATCGGGAGCTGACCGCAGGAGAAGAAGGCTTGAGCGTGTTTCATGTCTGGCATCTGCTCAGCCATGGCCGCATTCCGGCGCATGGCAGCTGTCTGCACATTCCGGGGTATACGTTCCCCCGTCATAAGCTGAAGGCGGATTACCCGCCGGAAGCGTTCCCTCTGCCATCCGGAGTCTCCCTGCCGGAGGAGGAGCGGGTTCACCCGCTGTTCCAGCCGATGAACAATGTGCTGGTGTATGACGAGAAGGTTCAGGCGGAGCGGCTCGGGCAGCCGAAGCTGATCGTCGTTGCAGGTACGCGTTTATCCGACGATACGCTGTTGGCGGTACGCAATTGCGCTGAGAACGGCGCAACGGTCGTGATCGCCTCGTGGCTTGTACCGGAGGCATGGAAGAGCAGCGGCAGGATCGGAACGGGCTTCTGGCTGGCTACGGAGCATTTTCTTGCCGATGGCGGCGTAAAGGAAACGCTGCAGCTCTTCATCGGAAACGGCGATTGCTGGAGACAGCGCTTCGGGAACGGCGAGGTGCGGATGTATCCTCGCGATTCCGCCGGCTTTACGCTGGATTTTGAGATTGTAAAATAATTCGGGAGATATCCCTCGACTCTTTTTTGCCGAAATCCCCTTCGCTCAGGAAGCCAGCTTGCCAGCCTGCCGGTTTGCAACAAATGCGGTTCTGAGTGGAGGGGATATTGGCGTAAACAGAGTTAGCGCTTAAGGGTACTCTCACGTCAGCGGGTCCATCTCTTGTTGTTTATAATGATATTCGTACCTACTTATTTTATTTATGATGCCAATGTGATAAAGCCGTTGCTGCATTCCTTCATATTGCTGATCATTTTTATCGGGTTCGATTGGTTAAACAGCAAGAGCAAACGGATGTAGAGGGATCGGATTCTTAACGAATCGGCTCGACCAAATAAACCCCGACCGCAAAAGGTCGGGGTTTTGGTTGTGCTGTGCATAATCGTTGGTTCTCTTGGGGAATTTGTAAGGTACCACAACATTGCGATGAAAGGAGGTGAGTTCAATAAGGACGCTGAACGGGATTGCACTCGCTTTATTGATTGTAGGAGGGCTCAACTGGCTGCTGGTCGGTCTCTTCGAATACGACCTGGTGGCGGCCATCTTCGGCGGCCCGACGGCGATCGTGTCTCGCTTCATCTATGTTGTCGTCGGAATTTGCGCGATCTACGCTTTCAAGTTCTTTGGCGATGTAAGCAGAGAAGAACGGGCCAGATAAACGGCTACTAGTCTGCACCGCTGCCGGTCAGGACTGTCGGCAGTCGCGGTATCATCTCTATTCATTTGGACTTCGCTTTCACGGTGGAATCGGCTTCCTTAATCGCCTTCGATGCTTTTTTGCCGATTTTGTACGATTTGGCGACTTTAGCGCCCTTGGTGGCTTTGAACAGCTTCATGAATTTAACGGATTTCAAGGCCTTCAAGGATTTCAAGCCTTTCAAAGCCTTAAGCCCCGTTAACGAGCCGATTCCGGCAATCGCCTCCACAAACTGCGTAATCGAGATCGACGTGGCCACGGCTAAGATGCTCAGCCACTGCTCTTTAAGAAACGTGCGGATATTCCGGGTGAGGAAGAATAGCACCGCAAGCTCGGCCACGAAAAACCAGAGGATATAATACGCTATCGTGTCGAGCGGCGCCTTGATCTCTTTGGAGATCGAAGTGAAGCTCAGAATCGTTACGATAATCAGATATAAGGAAAGAATGAAAGATAGGATCAAATACCACTTTTTTGTCTGTTTGTTTTCCACGATCCAGCTCCCCCTGCTTTAAAACCAAAAACAGTGTAGCATGTTTAGGAAAGGTAAACCAGCAAAAAAACAGCGCTTCCGGCGCAAGGATACAAGCTGGGCAATCGGAGTCGGCGGAGGAAGACGGAATAGGAGGGCTCGGATCGGGGCGGATCTTCGAAGGCAAAGGCTGTCAAGGCGGGAAGCAGGCGGGAACTTGCGCGGAGAGAGGCGGGGAATGGAGAGAGGGGCTCAGGAGGATAAGGCTTCTTTGGTGATTTTTCGAATATCTACGGGGCTGTTCGGGGCTTCGTTAACCATGTCGGGCAAAATGTGATCGAGGAAATAATCGACGCAGTGCAGTTTGATATTTTTGATCTTGATCAACGCCTCGCGGTACATCTTCACGAATTCCTTCTCGGTGTTTCCTCTCTGCAGCTCGGTGAACGCCTCGTAGACCTGATCCATTTTGTCGGCGACCTCCAGAATGAGCCCTTCTACGGAATCGTCCTTTCCCTCGCGCAGCTGTCTGCGGAAGGTCGGCTTGAACTCCTCCGGAATGTGCTCGTCGATGAAGTGCGCAATCATGCCTTCCTCTACCTTCTGCAGCATCGCGCGAAGCTCCAACGAATAGTGCTTGACCGGTGTCTTGATATCTCCGATAAAAATTTCCCCGTAATCGTGACTGCTCGTAATTTCGTAGAGTCTCTTCCAGTCCACGGGCACGCCCTTGCTTTCTTCGATATCCGCCAAGGTCTTGGCGTACTGCACGACCTTCCAGGAATGGGCGGACACGCTGTGCTGCTCGAATTTGAACCTGCCCGGACAACGAATGATCCGTTCCAGATCGTTGAGCGATTGAAAGTACGTATGAATTCCCATGTGCGGTCAGTTCCTTTCTATGCGGATGAAATAAGAAGTGCAATATCAATAGTATATACGGGGTTTGTTAATGGAGGATTAAGCGGGGCATCTCCCTCAATAAAAACAAGCCATCCCGCAAGAGGCAGGATGGCTTGTTCCTCATTTCAGCGCCCCTTCCGTTAATCCGGCAACGATGTAACGGTGGAAGAACACATAGAGAATGATCATCGGGATCGTAATGATGGCAAGGGCCGAGAAAAGCAGCTTGTAGTCGGTCATATAGCGGCTGGAGAAGGCCAGCAGGCCCACGGGAATCGTCTTCAGCTCGTCATTCTGAATATAGAGCATGGCCAGCAGCAACTCGTTCCACGTGTTGAGAGCGGAGAAGATGCCGACGGTCGCCAAGCTGGGAATGAGCAGAGGAAGGATGATTCTCGAGAACAGCACGCGATCGGTGCAGCCGTCGATTCTGGCCGCTTCCATCAATTCCTTGGGCACCGAGTCCAGATAAGCTTTAAGCAAGAAGATCGCCAGCGGCAGGCCCACGCCGATGTAGGGAAGAATCAGGCCCATGTAGCTGTCCTTCAGGTTCAGCTTGTCGAAGAGATAGCTTTGGGCGATGAAGAACGATTGCAACGGCATGAACAGGCCGAATACGAACATCAGCATGAGCGTACCGCTGCCTCTGAAGCGCAGCTTGCTGAAGGCGAAGGCCGCCAGACTGGCGAACAGCAGAATGAACACGATCGTTGCCGAGGTGACGATAACGCTGTTCTTGGCGTAGGTGCTCATGTTGCCCACGCTCCACGCATCGACCCAGTTGTGGAAGTCGATTTCCTTAGGCAGAGCGAACGGAGTCGTGAAGATGTCCCGGTTAGGCCGGAAGGAGGACAGGACCAGCCAGATCATCGGATAGAAGAAAACGCAAGACAGGAGGATCATCACGACATAGTACAGAATTTTGGACGGGAGCTGTTTCCCTGTCTGCACGCGGTCGTGCTTTCCGTCATTTATGCTCCAAGCGGCAGCCGCCATGGACAGCACCTCTTTCTCTCGAATGCGAGGATAACGTGATACGGGCGTTGCGGCTTAGTATTCCAGTGCGCCATCCTTGCGCTGGAGCCTGCCTGCAACGAGGCCGATTACGGCGATGACTATCGTCATAATGACGGCCAATGCGGAGCCGTAGCCGATGCTCATGTTCGTGAAGACGACCTTCACGAGGTAGGTCGTGACAATCTCCGTGGAGCTGTAAGGCCCGCCGTTGGTCATTACGTAGAACAGATCGAAGGCCTGGAAGCCGGTCAGCACGCACAGCATAATCCCGGTATTGATCAGGTTGCGGACCATAGGAATCTTGATCTTGGAGAAAATGGTCCATTCGCTGGCGCCGTCCAAATAAGCCGATTCGTAGATGTCTTTGGGAATACGTTGGATGCCCGAGTAGAAGATCGTCATATAGAAGCCGGCGTATACCCACCCGGATACGAGACAGATGGCGTACAGCGCCGTATCGGGATTCCCGAGCCACACGCGCCCCCAGCTGCCCAGTCCGATGGACTCCAGCATCGAATTCAACAGACCGAAATCGGAATTGTAGACAAACTTCCACAAGTAAGAAACGACGATCATCGGCAGCATGACCGGCGTGAAGAAGGCGACGCGGAACAAGCCGCTTCCCTTGCGACCCATGGTGATTAATCCGGCCAGGCCAAGTCCGACGAGCACTTCCAGAAATACGGTGGCGACTATGTAAATCAGAATGTGCCAGTAGGATTCCAAATAGATATGATCCTTGATCGCCCGAGCATAGTTGTCCAGGCCGACGAAGGTCATCGTGCCGAACCCGTTCCAATCATAGAAGCTGAAGGCAAAGGTCATCACGATGGGAGCGAGTATCGTAAAGGCAAACAAGAGGACAGCGGGAGCGACGAATAAATAAGCGGATTTTGAATTGCGGGACATCTACCCACCTCCATCGTACTTGTCATTCCAAAAGCCCGGCGAATCAGCGAAGGATGCGCCGGGCTTCTTCATGGAACTAAACTATTTTTTTAGCGGAGCGATTGTCGTGTCCAGCTCGGCTAACGCTTCTTCCGGAGTTTTGGCTCCGCCCAGCACCTGAGAGGTCGCCTTATTGAGCGCGGTTGCGATTTCGATCACGTAGCCGGTATCCGGAGGAGACACCAGCACCGGGGCATTCTGCATCAGATTGTTCAGGCTAAGGGAAAGCGGATTCATAGCTGCCTCGTCGATGCCGTCCTTGGTCATCGGCACGGCGCCGGCTTCGGACAGCTTCTTGGAAGACTCCGCAGAGCTGTACAGCTTCATGAAATCGATCGCTTCGTCGATCAGCTTGGAGTTTTTGTTCACGACCATCCCGTTAAGCACGCCGATCACGCTGTCCTGATTGCCTTGGCCTCCGGCAATAGACGGCAGGTTGAAGTAGCCCATCTCCAGCTCCGGCGCTTCCTCTACGGCTGTCGGAACTAGCCAGCTGCCGATCGGATGCATGGCGGCTTTTCCGTTGAAGAACAGCATGTCCGCCTCATTGTCCGCGATGGCATTGACGCTATCGTTGATGTAGCCTTTGTCCCAGAGCGTCTTGACGTAGCCGTAAGCGGCCGCGAATTCCGGCGTATTGAACGGCTGCTTAAGCTGCAAGGCATCGCTGTAAGCTTGCTCGCCGACGACGCGGGAGATCAGGTGGCCGATCCAGTTCCCAGCGGGCCACAATTCCTTATTTCCGGCGACGATTGGCGTAATGCCGGCCGCTTTGACCTTCTCGCTCACCTCAAGGAACTGCTCCCACGTTGTCGGCGGCTCCAGGCCGAGATCCTTGAAGATTTGTTTATTATAGAAAATGACGTTCGTGACATCTCCCGCTGTCGGGATCATATAAGTCTTGCCGTCCAGCACCATGCCGTTGAAGGAGCCCTCGGTGAATTGGTCCTTGAGGCCGGAGCTTTGCAGCTTCTCTGTAATGTCGGCGGCGAAGCCGTCCTTCACGCGGGTTTCCAGACGCTCCCCGGCCCACTCGAAATAAAGATCGGGCGCGTTCTTGCCGCTAAGCAGGTTCGGCAGGCCGATGGTTTGATAAGTATCGTCCTTCTGGAAGTTGAATTCGACCTTGATGCCCGTATGCTCGCTTTCGAACGTCTTGGCGATATCCTCCCACACTTTAATCAAGCCCTCTCCCGGAGACCCCATGGCAATGCGCAATGTCGTTTCATCGCTTTTGGAGGAACCTGAACAGCCGGCAAGTCCAAAAGCCGTTATTGCCGCGATACATCCCAGCGCCCATTTTTTCAAATTCGATCGCTCCCTTTGTTATATGTTTTATTTGGTGTTGCTGTAATCCCCTCAGGTTGTCATCAATTCGGATGACGAATTGATATTTGTAGTAACAATTAACTTTAATATTATTAATCATAACTACCTATTGTCAATGAGTTTATTTTAAGAACAAGCCCTCTTTTCGGATTTTCGTTCAATTCCGTGTAATAGAATGCGGATGGTTTGGCTTATTTATTTGGGTATTGTTTCCTTTGATGAATAATCATCCAACAAAGAAAGAGCCAAAAAAATAGGAATGCTTCACAAACATTGTTAGTATCAAATTAATTTATTGACAGATTGTTATTATTAAAAATAGAATATGATTGAAATGTTACTACAAAATAAGTTTGAAAGCCAGACGGAGGTGACCGCGGGGGGATTTTATTTAGATTGATTGGAATCGCTTACATTTACTGCTGACGTAAGCAGAGTTAAACAGAAGATTACAGTTCATGTGCAAAAAAAGAAGGAAATGTCAAAGGAGGATGACACGTGATTATCAAATGGAAGCAGGGACTCGCTGCCGTTGCCTTGACGTCGCTCGCAGCTTTGACGTTCGCATCCGCGTCCGGAGCCGCCGCGAGCAAGGAGAAGCTCCCGGCATGGGCCGCAACGGAGATAGCGGTATGGAAAGAGCTCGGATTGCTGAAGGGGAACGAGCTAGGGAACGTCTTGCCGTACGACAGCGTTAAGAAGGCCGAATTTATCGCATTCGTGAATAGGGTGTTCAACTATACGGAGCTGAGCGGGGTCGCCTTCAAGGATGTTCCTCGTACGGCCTGGTATGCCCAGGATATCAGCAAAGCCTTGGCTGCGGGTGTTCTGATCGGCAGCAACGGCGGCGAAATAAATCCGCTGAAGGTGTTGACCAAGGAAGAAGCGGCAGTCATTCTCAGCAGAGTTTTCCAGCTTCCCGAAGCGGACGGCTCCGTCTCCTTATTCAAGGACGATGCGAACATCTCCGCCTGGGCCCGGAACGCGGTCTATGCTTTGAAAGCCGGAGGCTATATTTCCGGCACGGCTGACGGCTCCTTCCAGCCGAACAAAGCCTTGACGCGCGCCGAAGCGGTCAAAATGATTCATAACGCGATGGGCGCTCTGATCGCAGACGGCAAGGATCATGCGAGCCTGTCCGGCGGCAATCTGGTCGTGAACACGGCTGGAGGCCGATTGTCGGACGTGAATCTGACAGGCAACCTCTATATTGCTCCGGGAGTCGGAGAAGGCGATGTGGTCATCGAGAACGCGAAGATCGGCGGAACCCTCTATGTGAACGGCGGCGGGGTGAACAGCATTACGCTGAAGAATTCAAAGGCTTCGAGGCTTGTGATTCACAAACGCTCCTCTCCTGTCAGAGTCGTATTTGTCGGAGCGACTCAGGTTCAGGACGTTCAGCTGTTATCCAGCTCCTTGCTGGACAATCAATCCGAGAATGAAGTCGGCCAGGTGATCATTGCTCCCGAGCGAGGCGGAAACAGCGAGCTGAGAGGGCGTTTTGGCTCTGTAACCGTGCCGTCCTCCGCGAACGAAAGTACGATTACGCTGCCGTCCCAGACCTTTATCCAGATCTTCACGGCGAATCGGGGCGTGACCGTAACGGGCGACGGCGCCATCGGGAATGCCGTTATTCAAGCCAGCGGCGTGACGCTGGCCAAGAAACCGCAAACTCTTACGTTAAATGCGGATCAGGCGACCGTGGAAGGCAAAGTCGTCAAGAAGGGCGACACCACCGCTCCGGCGGGCGGCGGGGGCGGTTCCGGCGGAACTGCGCCAAATACGGTAACTCAGCTGTATACGCATGAGCAAGCCTTGATCGCATTGAGAACAAGCGCCGCCGAGCAAGCCGTCAATCAGTATATTACGTTCCTGCAGGACCCGACCTACACGCCGTCGATTGCCAATCCTGCCGTTTCGATGCCGAACTTCACCAATGCCATTACGTTCGTTAACGCAGAGTTTGCGGTTAAGCCTTCCATCTTCGCCTCCTTAAGAGGCATCAACACATCGGTTCTGAACGAAGCGCGTACGCTGCTGTGGATCGGTACGGACGAAGGCGTGACGAAGATCAGCCTAAGCGACAATAAGATGACCAGCTACAGCATGGATAACGCCCAGCTGAAGGATAACCGCGTACTGCTGCTGATCGCGGACGGAAGCACAGGCGTATATGCGATAACCGAGACGGGCGTCGCTCATATCTACCAATAAGGAAAGGGGATCTCACCATGTCCATCATGAAGAAGCACAAGAAATTCATTGCCGGCGCATTGGCTTCCGCCGTTTTGCTCACGGGAGCCGCCGTTCCCGCTTATGCCGCGAAGCTGCCCTCGGCCAAATATTCTACGGTTCAGCTCGAAGCTGTCCGAATGAAGGAAGTCACCTATTATAAAACGGGCTCGACCTCTCTTCCGAATGCGATTGATTGGGTAACGGACAATACGGCGCTTACCTTTCTGCCGATCAATACGATCGGCGACGTCACGAGCGTCGTGAAGGACGCGGATGGCGTGTACTGGATCGGTACGTTAAATGGCCTTCAGCGCGTGGATTTCAGCGAAAAGGATGCCAGGGACATCGTGCAATATATGGCGGGACCGCGCTATTTGTACGGCGGCGACGATGCGGTGACCGGTCTTGCGAGCGATGGAGACGGGGGGATCTGGGTAAGAACCGGCAGCGGCGTTACCCACATCGCGATGCCCAAGCGCACTCTGTATGACAAGTCCTTTACCTACGAGAAAATGATCGCTCCTGTGCACGACCGCAGAGGCATGATTACGGGCACCGAATTCACCTTCACGGAAACGAACGGGGCTATGGATGGCGTGGATTACAAATCCGCTACGGGCGTCTTCTCCGCGACTCCCAAGACGGACGACAATGACGGCTTATGGACGTCGATGTACGCCTTAGGCGAGATTTTCCGATACAAGACGCTGCAGGAGCAGTATGGGGCTTCTCCTACCGCCGAACAGAGCAACGAGATCGCCGATGCGAAAAAAGCGGCCATGAGAGCCTCCAAGGCTGTGCTGCTTCTCGATTATGTATCGGGCAGGGGCAACGGCTTTCCCGCGCGCTCCTACATGCTGACCAGCGAGGCGCATGCGGCTACGGTAGGCGGCTCCGTGTACGGCTATCAGAGCCAGAACGGATTCTGGTTCCAGCATTTCGTAAGCCCGGACGCGGTTAATCCGAACGCCATTATTCCGAGCATGAAGCGTACGGACGGCGTACAGCCGATCGGCTATGCGATGGCAAGGGTGACGAAGGATTCGACCTCCAAGAAGGGCGATAACATTTTCCCCAACGGCGGCACCGACGTGATGAACTACAACGGATTCGGCCTTAGCCCCGAAGCGATCGACGAGTTGAATCTGACGCGTCCCGTTGGACAGAAGCTCGGTACGGATATTAAGACGAAGGTTGCGACGGTGGACGGCATGCCGGTGTACCAGGTGCTCCCGGTCATTACGGCCGCCACGAATAACATGGATGCGAAAGAGGATAAGACCACCGGCGAGAACAACAAGCCTCTGTTCCAATTGACGGTGCCGGTGTATGAGCAGATCCCAAGCTTCTTCAACGATCTGTTTCCGTCTACCGCAATTGTGAACGGACACATTGACATGAATCAAATCGTATATAAAGCGGACACGTCATCGGATGAAGTCATCGGACATTACGCGCTCTTCTATGCGGCCTACAGATATTTGATCGGCGACACGAATGACCCTGAGCTTCTGCAGCTCAAGAGCTATGTAGAAGAAGCGACTCATCGCATGACAGAGATGATTCTCAAGGACAATCACTATTACATCGAGGACGCGACAGGCAAGTCGACCCAATGGTCGAAATGGTTCTCGAAATACTTCAACGACAGCTTGTCGGTGATGGAGCAGCAGGTGCAGTGGCAATCCAAGGTCGGCGTGAACGAGAATGGAGATGACGCCTTGTCCTACGGCTACGAGGACGCTCCGCTGAATGCGCTGGAAGTGATGGCTGTACTCAAAACGGCGAATTTCGTGACGGCCGCTCGTTTCCCTGCGGACGCCATGAAGTATCAAACAGCCTATGAGATGGCCTTCGACAGCGGCTACAGCAAGGACGAGCCGTATGTGAACGGGAAGGGCTACATCAATATGGCCAAGGAATACATCGATCGCAGGCTTATTCGCCAAGCCACGAATGCTTATGGCAACAACGACAACGAGATCGTAACCCGAGACAATGTCGCATACGGCAGCAAAATTCAGGAAAATTCGAATGCCAATGCCACGATCCACAATGACTGGACGCAATATATCAACTATTCGGACGAAGAGCTGGCTTGGTTCGGCCTGTTCGTGCTGATTACGCTGGAGAGCGATCCGGTCAAGCATCGACAAATCGTTGAAGCCTACGATCAATGGTACGTGAATGAAGTGCGCGAAGAAAACCCGTTCTATACGTTCCTGTACCAGCTGGCTCATCCGGACAAGACGGATCTCGATCTGAAATCCGCGATTCGCTATCTGTACCGGTTGCCGGAATTCCAGATCAGCTTCCCGGTTCAACACAATCGTCAGGACGTTCTCTACATCGAGCCGGGAGATCGCGACAAGGAAAGAAAGCAGACCAACTACGTCCTTCCGACCGATGAGCGCCGGACGATGAAGAACAACGGCAATCCGTTCTCCGCGGATAATCAGGTTACGGGCGTGAACCCGAATTACAACTACTATACCGGAACGATGGAAGTCGGATCGGTATTCACGGTGCCGTATTGGATGGGCCGTTACTTCGAGATTATTAAGGAATAGGCGGCGGGGGGCTGATCTTCCCCTTCTGTCGAAAGACGCTGACAACAAAGAAGATCGCCGTCAAGGGCGATCTTCTTTGTCGTCGCAAGCTAGAAATGCCTTTCGATCGTATAGTTCGAGAAGTCTCCGCGGAAGACGCCGAAGCTGTATTCCAAAGGCCGGTTGTCCGCGAGATACGTAAAGGTTTTGACCTGGAGGCAGGGAGAGCCCTCCTTGATGCCCAGCAGCTTCTTGGCCAGCTTGTCGGCCAGAATGGGCTTGAGCTGTTCGACGGAGCGATGCGCCTTCAGCTGATATTTCGATTCGAGAAATTCAAAGAGGGAGCCGTCCGTATAATCGTTCACGAGTCCGGGGGCAAGATTCCAGGAAATGTAGGTTCTTTCGTAGATTAGCGGCTCGCCGTCGGCATAGCGGACGCGTAGCAGCTGATTAACCGGAGAATTCAGCGGCACCTGCAAGAACTCGTCCAACGGCACCTCGGCGGGAATCACCTTGGCTTCGATAATGCTGCTGGTCGGCTCCTTTCCTTGCATAAGCAAATCTTCCGTGAAGCTGCGCGTCTGAACCAGCTGCAGCTCCTTGCGCTTGACGAAGGTGCCCTTGCCCTGAATGCGCTCCAGAATCCCCTGCATTTCAAGCTCGCTGAGCGCCAAGCGGATGGTCGTTCGGCTAGCGGAATATAAGGTGCACAGATCGGCCTCCGTCGGCAATCGTTCTCCGACGGAATAGACGCCGGATTGGATTTGCTTGAGAAGCTGTTCCTTAATGTTGAAGTATAAGGAGTTTCCCGTCCTCTTTGTCATTACAAATTTCCCCCGATAGTAGATTGTTTATAGTATATCACACATAAACCATAGCATGGAACAGGCTAAAGGTAGTGACAATTCGAATATGGAAAACGCAAACAATTCCCAAAAATAATAACCTATTGAGAGTGCCGCCCTAGCGTTCGGGAGAACGGAATTTCATTTATTGCCCTTAAATTATAAATTAATTCCAGTGTAATGGAAATAGATTTCTCGCTTTGAATGTTACGGCTGGCGGCACATGTAGAGAATCAATTTTAATTGACATTTGTAATAATGAATAATAGTATTGTCATATTGGTAGTAACAAATAGAAGAGAATAATGAAAAAAATGAATTAGGGTGTAACCAGGCTTGGAGAGGAGGCCATCGAGATGAGGTATTTGGCGGGGGTGGACGGCGGAGGCAGCAAAACCTTCGCGGTTGTTGCGGATGAACAAGGCCAGGTGCTCGGAGAGGGGCTGTCAGGCTGCGGCAATCATCAAATCGTCGGCGCTCGGGAGGCTGTCGCCAATATGCGCGAGTCGTTGCAGAAGGCATTGCAGCAGGCCGGACTGGAGGAGAGCCAATTGAGCTTCATCCAGTTCGGGCTTGCCGGCGCGGACAGGCCCTTCGATCTGAACAGGCTGTATCCCGAGGTGGAGCGGCAGTTCGAGGTGCGGCATACGGATATTGTCTGCGACACGATGGAGGGGCTGCGGGTGGGCAGCCCGAGCCATACCGGAGTTGTCCTCGTTTGCGGGAGCAATACGAATGCGGCGGGAAGAAATGCGGCCGGGCAGACGGTGCAGATCGGCGGATTTAATAACCTTTTCGGGGATCGGGCAGGCGGTTATCATCTGGCCTTCCAGGCGTTCAGCAGGGCGATCCGCTCGTGGGAGGGGCGCGAGCCTTACAGCCTGCTGGTGGAGAAGGTGCCTGCATCGCTTGGTTTTGCAAGCATGGAGGCAATGATTGAAAGCTGCCTGGATGACGAAATTACGGAAGCGCCGCTTCAGCTCTCGCTGGTCGTCCATGAGGCGGCACGGGAGGGCGACTGGCTTTCACGGGAACTGCTCATGGATATGGGCAAGGAGCTGGGGCTGGCCGCCGCGGCAGTCATTCGCAAGCTTGGCGGCTTCAAGGATCAATCCGTGCCCGTCGTGCTGACGGGAAGCATCCTGCAATCGGGAAGAAGCCCGTTGCTGCTTGAAGCGTTGAAGAAGGAAGTGGCGGAGGTTCATGCGTCCTGCACGTTCGTGATTCCCAAGCTCGCTCCCGTATTCGGCTCTGTTCTGATGGCGATGGATCATCTGGGCATTGCCGTTACAGATAAAATGACAAAAAGAATGATGAACTATGGAGGATAAGGGAATGAAAAGAAACCAACTGAAAATCGCGGTTATCGGCGGCGGTTCTTCCTATACCCCCGAGCTGATCGATGGACTGATTCGTTATTACGACCAATTCCCGGTAGCGGAGCTGTACCTCGTCGATATTGAGCAAGGAGCGGAGAAGCTCCGGATCATAGGGGATTTGGCGCAGAGAATGATTGCGGCAAGCGGCAAGCCCATTAACCTGCATACGACGATGGATCGTCGGGAAGCGATTCGCGGCGCCGATTTTGTCACTACGCAAATTCGTGTCGGCATGCTGGACGCGCGCTCGCGAGACGAGAAAATTCCTCTGTCCTACGGCCTCATCGGGCAGGAAACGACGGGGGCCGGCGGCTTTGCCAAAGCGCTGCGAACGATTCCGGTCATTCTCGACATTTGCCGGGAGATCGAAGAGCTGGCGCCGAATGCCTTCCTGATCAACTTCACGAACCCGGCCGGCATCGTGACGGAAGCCGTCAGCAAGCATACCCGGGTCAAATCGGTAGGGCTGTGCAACCTGCCGATCAGCACCAAAATGCAGATTGCCGAGCTGTACGAGGTTGAGGAGCGCCAATTGTTCATCGAGATGGTCGGGATCAATCACTTGAACTGGACCACGAAGGTCGTGCTCGGCGGGGAGGACGTGACGGACGATTTCCTCCACAAAATCGCGGGGGCCAGCGGATTTTCGATGAAAAACATTCCCGATCTGGAGTGGGATGCGCAATTTATCCAGTCGGTCGGAGCGCTGCCCTGCGCTTATCATCGTTACTATTATATGAAGGACGAGATGTTCCGCGAATTGAACACGGCCTTCATGGAGACGGGGAAGACAAGAGCGGACGATGTAAAAGAGGTGGAGGCGGAGCTGTTCGAGCTTTATAAGAGACCGGAGCTTGTAACGAAGCCGCCGCAATTGGAGAAGCGGGGAGGAGCCTATTATTCCGAAGCGGCGGTACAGCTGATGAAGTCCATCTATAACGACAGCGGCGACATCCAGGTCGTGAACGTGCGCAACGGCGGCATCATTCCATGCTTGCCGGAGGATGTCGCGATCGAAGTGAATTGCGTCATCAAGTCGGACGGGCCTCATCCGATCTCGCTCGGCAAGGAGCTGCCGCCGCAGGTCAGAGGGCTGCTGCAGATCGTGAAGGCCTATGAGGAGCTGACGGTTCAGGCGGCGGTATACGGCGATTACAATGCCGCCTTACAGGCGCTTACCCTTCATCCCCTCGTCGGAGACGAGCAGCTCGCCAAATCCTTGCTGCAAGAAATTCTGGTGCAGAACGCGGCCTATCTGCCTCAATTTAAGTCGCGCGAAAAACAAGAATCGGGCAAATAGACAAGGCGGTGTGTTCCATGCAAGTATGCATCTTTCCGACAGAGCGGGAAGTGGACGTTGAAGTCGGACGAAGGATAGCGGAGCAGATTCGAAGCAAGCCGGACAGCGTATTGGGCTTGGCGACCGGCGGGACGCCTATCGGCATCTACTGCGAATTGATTCGGCTGCATCGGTCGGAAGCCCTGAGCTTCCGCGGAATCAAAGCCTTTAATCTCGATGAGTATGCGGGATTGCCTGCGGATCATCCTCAGAGCTATGCCTGTTATATGAAGGAGAATTTATTTAAGGACATCGATATTTTGCCGGCTAATTGCTATATTCCGAATGGATTGGCGGAGGACATGGAGCGGGAATGTCGCGATTACGAGGAGCGATATCGCTCTGTCGGCCCGGCCGATCTGCAGCTGCTCGGTATCGGGCTGAACGGTCATATCGGATTTAACGAGCCGGGCTCGGTCCTGACAGGAGCGACGAGCCTAGTCCGATTGGACGCTTCGACCCGAGCGGCCAACGCCAGATTTTTCGACCGCCCCGAGCAGGTGCCCCGGAACGGGCGATCACGATGGGGATCGGAACCATTCTACGGGCCCGTTCAATCGTGCTTGCGGTTACCGGCTCCGCCAAGGCCGCCATTTTGCGCGACGCGCTGCATGGAGAAGTGACGAGCCTGTGCCCCGCGTCCATCCTGCAGGCTCATGACAACGTGACCGTTGTGGCCGATCTTGAGGCATCCGCGTTGCTTCAGCTAGATAGAAGATAGGGACGAAGCTTTCGCAAGTCCCCTAGAGACAGTCCTCTTCCATATGAGATGGGAGGGGCTGTCTTATTTTCTCCCCGGCAGAAGCCGCAGCAGCTCCGGACGAGTCAGCCATAGATGACGGTGAACTAGCGCATAGACAATGGCCTCCTTGTCATCGCCGAAGCCGATGTATTCGGGCATTTGGCGAGGAAGCCGTTTCTTGCCTTGCAAATAGGGCGGAACATAGGGATTATGTGCTGCTGCTTTCTGGATAAGCGCCGTCAGCCTCGCCGATTGTCCGTTCAGACCGTATTCGACCAGAATTCGACTGTAATTAAAGGCTGCGGTGTTATCGTCCTCATACTGCTTGATTAAGGAAGCAGCTTTTCTCCACTCTTCCATCTCGATAAAGGCTAGCAATAGCAGCTCTCTTACGCCCTGATTGTCGTTCGGATTAAGCTCCAGCAGCTCCTGATAATGCTTAATCGCCTCTGGCAGATTTCCCATCTCGGCGCAGACCTCTGCGTACCCCTTCTTGGCCCTCATATAGGGACGTGTTTGGATAAGTCCCCAGAAGTGTCCTTTATTTTCCTTGAAAAAGGCTTCGCCGAAATGCCTCTCGGCCACCAGCATTCCTTGCTTGTAATAATAGGCCATTTCCTTGGGCGTTAAAGCTTCAGATTCAGCCAGAATGTTGTACGCATCCGCGTTATTGGGATCGAGGAGAAGCGAATCCTGTGCCATCTTCAGCCGCTTCTGCGGATTCGGTTCATCCCATGCGGCATAGAGAAGCTCCGCTGCCTGCTCGGCCTTGCTCTGATTTTTCGGCGCGGCAGGCTTCTGATGGATAGCTTGTTTAAGAAACGCATTCGCTTCTTCCACTGTGCTGAAATTTTGCTCAGCAAGCAAGGCTTGAACGCGTTGCATCTCCTGCTCCATCATCATGCGGGATTGCGATGCGGAAGCTGGAGCGACATGAGGCTCGGATTGAGAATGGGGCAGGTCGGGCAGGTTTTCCTCTAGAAATGCAAAAATCTGATTAGCCCTCTGCGACAGAGTGCCTACGGCAATATTATACTTGGCAGCCAAAGCGCCCTGGGTCATCTCGTAGCCGTAAACCTGACAGAGAACATATTCCAACGCTGCAGCGTACACCCCTGGTTTTTTGACGATCGGATCATTGGCAATGGCATAGTGATTCCACATCCTGAGGGTGGCGACGATTTCCTGTTCTTCATACAAGTAGGAGGTTCCGTTCAAAAAGTGTCGTGCGATGAGCTGATGGAGTAAGTTAGGCCAAGCCAGTTCGGTTTCAATAACATCTGTTGGTGTATGTTGTTTATTGGAAGTTATTCGGGTGACATTGCTCGCCTCGTCCTTGCTCAAGCAGCACTTCTTGTATTTCTGTCCGCTGCCGCAATGGCACGGGTCATTTCTGCCTAGCTTCTGCATGATATAACGCCTCCGAGGTCTTATTGACTCTATTATTGATTAATTACCTTCGATTGTCCAACAGATGAAGAAATTTGTGGCGGCAGCTTTGGTGCCCTACACAGAAGGAATAAACGGGCATTCTGTCGAATGAACTAGAGGATTGTTCGAACGGATTGCAAATCAAGCCGGAGGGATATGGGCATCGTGATTAGATTTGGAGGGCGTTTGGTCTTTAAGCTATCGCTCATGATATTGACAGTGCTTGCGGTTCTGGCCGCCACACTCATCTACATGCAAGTGAAGAACACAGACAAAGCCAGCGAGGAAGCGATCGGGAAGTTCAGCATGCGTATGGCGGAAGCCTACGCGGAACAATTCGATCTGACAGCCTACGAGAATTTTCTGAAGGATCCGCAAGAGAACGAGGCGTACTGGAGCCTCCGCGAAGAGCTGAACCGCTACCGCTTGCAGATTGGCGCGCTGTACGTGTATACGGTCCAGATTAACGACCCGGATCAGCCGCTCATCGGAGTCGACGGTCAGCCGAGAGACTCGGAATCGGCCTCTCCTATCGGGGAGATCACCGATATGCCGAAGGAAGCGGCAGAGGCGATCCGACAGGGGCAGGCCGCCAAGTCGGGCATCATTATGAATCCGGAATACGGCGACTATATCTCTTCGTATGCGCCGCTTCGCAATGCCGACGGCACCATTATCGGAGCTCTCGGCATCGATACGGCTCTATCCGTCTCGAAGACGATATATCGGGACGTTCTTAAGCAAAGCACGTCGGTATTCGTGATCATGGGCGTGCTGACTATCCTGTTTTTCCTGCTCATTGTGCTGTTTCTGTCGCGAGCATTGCGGCCGCTGGGGACGATCGTGAAAGGGGCGGAAGCCATCGCCCGGGGGGATTTTGCCGAGGCTCAAGCCCAACTGGGGGCGAAGAGGATCAAATCGAGGGACGAGATCGGACAGGCCTACGTCGCAATGCTGACTATGGTTGAGCGGCTTGGCGTCACTCTCAGGGATGTCATGAGCGACATCGCGCTGACCGCACAGAATCTGGTGCAGTCCTCCGATCAGTTCCGTTCGGAGGCCCGACAGATGGTGGACTTGAACGGACAATTGGGACAGTCGATTGTCGCGCTGACTGACGGGGCGCTGCATCAGCGCGTCGGGGCGGAGCAAAGCGCCCAGTCTGTGGAGGAAATGACGGCGGGCATTCAACGGGCCTCGGAAGCTTCGGCCCGCGTGACGAGCGCCTCCGGCGAAGCTCTGGATTTCGCCGAGGAGGGCAAGGACTCGATCCACCAATTGAGAGAGCAAGTCGTTTCGATGTCCGAGGTGGCCTTGCAGACTGCGCAATCGGTAGAGGTGCTGAATGCTTCGATGGGCGAGATTGAGCCGGTGCTGGGGTCGATTGCGGAGATCGCCGACCAGACCAAGCTTCTGGCGCTTAATGCCGCGATTGAGGCGGCTAGAGCCGGGGAGCATGGCGCAGGCTTCGCGGTCGTAGCCGGGGAAGTGCGCAAGCTGGCCGAGGCTTCAGCTGTATCCGCTACGCGCATTACGGCGCTGCTGCTGGAGATCAAGCGGGAATCGGCGCAGATCGGCGAGCGGATGCAGCGGGGAAGCGCGGAAATGCTGAAGGGCTCGGAGCTTTCCCAACGGGCGGAATTGCTGTTCAACGATACGATGAATCGATTCGTTCTGGTCAATGGCCAGATTCAGGAAATTTCCGCCGTATTCGAAGAGGTTCTGGCGGGCTCGGAGGAGGTTGCCGCATCGTCCGAGCAGATGGCTCGCATCTCCGCCGCGACAGCGGAGAATACGGCGGCTCTCCAACGGTTGTCCGATCATCAATCGGAAGCCGCGCAGCGAATTGCCGAGACGACCGACGTGCTGCAGAAGAGAAGCGCCGCTCTGGAAGCCGCAGTGGAGAAGTTCAAGCTATAAGCTTCGCGCAGGCGCTTCAAGAGATTACTCGTCTTGACGAGGCAGCAGCTCCGGCATCAGATCGTCCACGTCCTTGAACGGTACGGCCAATCCGGCTTGCACGATCTTGTCCTGATGAGGAACGTCCGCCGTGGCGTAAATAATAGCGATCGCTTTGCCGTCTTCATTAATGACCGGAGAACCGCTGTTGCCTTGAAATACCGGCGCGTCCAGGGCCATCGCCGTTCTAGGCCGCCCTTGAACCGGGAGCTTGCCGAGGATCGTTCCTTCCGTGACGATCTGGGTGAAATAAAGGGGATTTCCGATCACATAGACGTGATCCCCCGCTTGCCACGGCCGATCCCGTTCGATCTCGATGGCAGGCAGCTCGCGGCTGCCGGGGTCCACCTTGAGCAGGGCAACATCCAGATCGGGCGCAGCGCGCACCAGCTCCGCTTCGTAGCCCTGATCGACCTCGGGGAATTTAACCAAAGCGTAGGCCTTGTCTTCGATCACATGATAGTTGGTCACAATGTATCCGCCGGAAATATGAAAGCCCGTGCCTTTGCCCTTGTCCGTGCTGACTAGGACAATCGCTTCTTTATAGCTTTGAATCTCCGGCTGGCTGGACAGCTCTTGCGATTTGAACAGGAAGGGCAGCGTTCTCATGTTGTAGATCTGCGGCCAGAACGCCAATACGTTCCCGATCAAAGCGGCCGCGAGCAGGGAAACGATCGTATTGCGGATCCACTTGCGCCGAGCGGGAGGCGGAGCTTCGGATGACGGCTCTTCCTCTTCTTCATTCCAGAATTCCGGCTCATAAGCTTCGTCGAATTCGTTAAGCTCCTCATTCTCGGACGCATGTCCGAGCTTCTCGTCGTTTCTGTTCGGGGTATTGTCCACGATTATCCCTCCTTATCGCGATGCTCGGTCATTCCGTAGCGCTCCAAAGCCTTTTCCGCAGATTCTCTCATTCTTCTTCGCAGCCCGTCTCCCTCTACGAGCTTGACTCGCAGCCCGAGAAAACGAATTCGCGATAACAGAAACTCGCTCTCGTCCGCGAGATAAGACAAATGAATGCGATACAGATTCGTTTCCTCGTCGTATTGGACGGACTTATCGAAGCAGGAGAACGCGTACAGAATCCGGGACAGTTCG
Organism: Cohnella boryungensis; assembly: GCF_042651945.1. Lineage (NCBI taxonomy): Bacteria > Bacillati > Bacillota > Bacilli > Caryophanales > Paenibacillaceae > Cohnella > Cohnella boryungensis. Next base: position 33,478 of record NZ_JBHSED010000023.1, read on the forward strand.
GCGTTGTAAGTACGGATGACTTCAATGACGGTCCGCTCCCGGCGCGCTTCCAGCAGAGCGGACATCCGGCTTCTCCATGCCTCCGCGCGTTCGGCGGGCAGGCTCGTCTCCTCGATGGAGACGATGCTCTGAAGCTTGGTGGACATCAGCGAGCGTCCCCGGGCGCTGTACCAGAGCAAATACCACTCCCTCTTGACCATGCTGTACTCCAGCTTGAAGGGAAGCCCGGACTGATTGTTCTTCGTTCCTCCGTGCTTGATGCGGGAGGTGAGGAGCATTCCTTTGCCTTGCATGATCAAGCGGCGAAGCGTGCGCAGCAGCGGATGGTATACCTGGCGTTCGGCGCTTTTGGCTTTCTCGACGAGCATGCGGCTGTGGTCGATGTCCGCTTCGTCCTGAAGGAGCTGCTTCAGCTTCGCCAGCGTTTCGGCGGTGAAGGCATCGGACGAGGCGCCATGCGCCAGCGCCGATCTAAGCCAGGCACGCTCCTGGGACGTAAGGGCGATAGCGTCCGACTCGTCCAGCCGCGAGATGATCTGGTAGTTAAAGATTTTCTCAAACGGATTCATAGTATTCCCGAAGCTCCTTCCACTCCGCGATCAGCTCCTTGCGAAGCCAGACCGGCTCCAGCACCTCGCAGCTGGAGCCGAAGCTTCTGAGCCACGGTTTGATCTCGTAGGTGCCATTGACCGCGATCTCATAGAGAAAAGTCGCGTCGGATTCTTCGCGAATCGTTCCCCACTGGCCTTGCGCCTCTACCCGTTCCCGAATGAAATTGGCTCCCGCGCGGTCTGGGTTATAGAAACGAGCCACGATCCGGACGGGACGCAGCGTGTCCGTGACCCAACTGCTTGCCAACTGCTGCCGCGCACGCTCCAGCATGGCGGCGAATACCGCTTCCTCCACCGCTTCGCCAGCCGTGATCTGAGTGATTCCTTCCATACGATACTTCACCATGCCAAGCTTGGCATGATGCCCGATCAAATACCAACGCCCGTACTGATGATCATAGATGACGAGCAGAGGAAGCGTCGATTCGTCGCTGCCCTCCGTCTCCCGCTCGAACAGCGGATTCGTATTTTTCGAGGCATAGTTTTTCCCCTTCTTGGGGGACAGGTAGAGGAAATGCAGCTTCCTCCGTTCCCGGATCGCCTGGAAAATGAGGTGCAAATACGCCTCGTCGAGAATGCGCGAGTGGTAGTGGTACTTGTACAGATGGATGTCCGATGTCTCGGGGGCGAAGCCGCGCTTGCCCAGCGCTTTCTTGAGCGTGTCGCGCAGCAGATAGCCCTGAACGGCCGGCACCTGCGTGTTGGCCATGACGTCGACGAAGTCGTACAGATCGAGCAGCTCGTCGTCGGACAGGCGATCGACCAGGTCGTTGGCGGCTCTGTAGCGGTAGGGACGGCCGCCCTCGCAGCGTATAATGACGCCGACCTCCTCCAGATACTTCAGGTCGCCGCGTATCGTTTTCTCGTCGGGACACAGGAAATCAAGGGGCATGCTCTCGCTACAAGCGTCCAGCAGCTCCTTCGCCGTCAGCGTCTGGTCCTGCAAAAGGGTGATCGTTAAGGAAAGCCGCACGCTTTCCGATTCCTTGAGCGACTTGGCGCGAAAAAGGAACAGAAGCAGCGGGTCCGCCGATTCGTAGTGATTGTAGCGAAGCCCCTCCGACAGATCGGACTCTTGCTTCTCGGAGAGAGGCTGAAGCGATGTCCTCATGTCCTTGAGATAACGAAGCGTTTTGTCATAGGTATGCACGGATATGCCCAGCCGGGAAGCGAATTGCTGCCTGTTATACGCTCCGCCGGCGAGCGCCAGCAGCCGCAGAAACTGAACCTCCTTGTCGAAGCTCTCTCTGGCCATGCGCGTTCTCTCCTTTCTCTCCCGTTTTCCATATAAGTTCCATTGTAGCAAGATTGGGCGGGAGAGAGAAAGGATTAATCGAAGAGGCGGCAGAAACAATTCAATTATCGGGCGAAAAGAGGTTAGCGCAAACAGCCCCCTCTCGATTAACAAGGGGCTGTTTGCGCTGATACTGCTCAAAGCGATGGTAGGCTACTGGATGGCAAAGGTGGCGTCGCTTCTTTCCTGCGTCGTACCAATCGGATCGATGCGAAGCAGGTTATCGTAGTGCCGAATGTATCGGGTTGGGTAGTTGTAGGATTGAAACGACGCTTTCGAGGCATCCGCCAGTCCAGGCACTTGATTGAAGGTGGCGTCCTGATTGAACTGGGATGTGCCGTCTTTGCGTTCCAATCGCAGCGCATAGTTGTAATGCCTCAGGTAATAGCCGGGGAAGTTGACCGATTCGAACGAGACGGAGGACGAATTGGCGAGTCCCGGCACGATTCTGAAGCGAGAATCGTTGATCGTCGCGATTGGATCGGGATCGATGCGCGCGACGAATTCGTAGTGCCTGACAAAGTATTGGGATGGCGAATGGGGCTGCAGCCGCTTGATCAGGCTGCCGTTCCCGATCTCAAGGCTGCCGAAGACGACAGAGTTGCGGTTGCTGCCGTTGGGGAGCGCTCCCGAAGAAAGGATGAACAGATTGTGCTGGTCGGCCAAAGGCTCAAGGGCTGTGCTGTAGCCGGACGGAATCGTGCTGCTGATGCGCGTCCAGTTGCTGGATGAGCCATTTTCCGCGTTAAGATAAATATCCGAGCTGGAATAGGCGGATACGGCGATCGTTCCGTTCGGGCCGGTGCCGGACAGCCAAGTCACATACGGCGAGCTGGTAGGCACGACGCCGTCGCGCGTTCGGAGAACGGTGCCGGGCTGATTCGCCGCTCCGAAATTTTCCGGGTTGGCGGAAATTTTATAATAAATCGCGAAGTTGGCTTCGGGCGCGCCTCCGTATTCGTAAACGTAAATATAGTTGCCGTTGCCAAGCTTGGCGATGATCGGCATACCCGGACGCTTGTTGCCGAGCGCGATGTCGTCGACGACAGGCCCCCAATTGACGCCGTCCGTTGAGGTCTGGTGAACGAGCTTCTGGTTGTGGCTCGGGTCTCGTTCATCGGAGTAATACACGATCAGCTTATTGTTGTAGACGAGCGCGAACGGCTCCCATACCGGGTCCTCCAGTCCGTTCGGATGCGCCGCTCCGCCCGAAGCGATCGAGCTGACGAACGTCCAGGTTTGGCCGCGGTCGGTGCTCTTGTACATATCCAGCTTCGTTTGCGACAGATCGCCGGGAATTGAGTTGCCGAAAAGCAGGATCGTACCGGCCGGCATCGTGCCGATCGCCTGCGGAAGCTCGAAGAGGAAGGGCTGGTATCTTAAACCCCATCCGTTCACGGTGTCGGATACCTGGGAAATTTGGGTCCAGCTGACGCCTCCGTTCGTGCTCTCGTAAATCGGGAAAGTCGGCGTTCCGCTCACGTACTTCTCGAAGGTTGCGAGCATTCGGCCGTTGTAAGCGCCGTTGTGCTTGAGCGTCAACAGGCGGGGATACAGCGAACCCGGGCTGGGATTCGAGCTCGGAGAAGTGTACATTGTCGACGGGCCGAATGCGGAAGCGGTCGAGAAGGCGATCATGCAGGACAATACCATCGCCAAGCCGATTTTGGACAATCTTAATACGTTCTTCAATGGGGTGATCCTCCCTTTGGATAATTTTGCAAGCGCTTACGAAATGGATTATAATTGATTTGTTTTAAGTTTTACATAATCAATTTGGTATGTTTTAAAATAAATGTGCGGCGGGAGTGATTCATGATGAAGAGAAAAAACTCGATATTCAAATACGAACGAATCGAACGGGATATTAAAGAGAGGATTGACAGGGGAGAGCTTCGGCCAGGGGATTGGGTGAGGTCGGAGGCCGAGATGGTGCAGCAGTTCCAGGTCAGCAAAATGACCGTGAAAACGGCGATGAACCGGTTGGCGGACGAAGGCGTCGTCGTTCGGATTCAGGGCAAGGGCTCCTTCGTCGCTCCTCGCGCGAAAGATTGAACAGACGCCGGCGGGCGGCCTCCTGCGCTTGTTCGAAGAGTCCCGGCTTAGGGGAAGGGGAGCGGCCGTAACGTCCTTGCGGCTGCCGTCGCCGGCAGGAGTGGGCGGGCTCTGGACATGTGCGGCGGGGGTGCATCTTGCCTTTAGTTTTAGAAAACATTAAACAAAATGGGCGATCTGGCTACTCGCTCGCGTAGGCGATCCTGACGACGCTGTCCGCTTGGATTCCAATGGCGATCGGTCTGCTTCGCAAGTCGACGGGGGCGACGCTCTCCTTCGCCATCGTGCTCCAATTCGGCGTCTATGCCACCACCGGCGGTCCCTCGTTCGATGTGCCCTACGCCGTCTCGATCCCCTTGGCCGCGATTGATGCAGGAAGCGCCTATTGGGCGATACGGAGAGCCGGGAACGAAGTAGCATCCTGACAGAACGTCCCATCGGGATGCTTCCGCGATAGCGAGCGTTACAACCGTTGCTCTGTTGCAGGCTGCAACGAAACAACGTTTTTTGTCATTTACACACGAGCTTTAGCCTCCTATCCGCGCTCCATTTTGCGGTGGCTGGCTTTCCTATTCGTTCGTAGTAGCAAAGAGGGCTATTCGGTGTGTGGACCCATCATGAATGTGTCATAATGATGAATAAAGCCACTTTGTGATTTTAATCACATGATTTTCGCGCAAGCCGGCTTACAATAAAGACATGAAAGACAAGACAACAAACAAGGATGGTGATCCCGATGTCCCGCATTCGATCTCATACATCGGTGAATAAGAGGATACGGACGGCAGGCTAACCGGAACATTCCGGAATGAACGTTACCATAGCACATAATAAGGAGTGAGTGTCATGATGAAATTCTGGAGAGAGCATCGCATCGCTGCAGTGATCATAACGATAGTCCGGTTCGTTGTCGGGTACGCCTGGCTGACGGCAGGATGGCATAAGCTTACGGGGGAAACTCCTTTTAACGCAGCGGGCTTCCTGAACAACGCCATTAACAACCCGATCGTCGACAAGGCGACAGGCGAGGCGGTATACCCGACGTATCAAGCCTTTGTTGAACATTTTGCCCTCCCGAACGTGAAGCTCATTAACATCATGATCCCTTGGGGAGAATTCCTCGTCGGTCTCGGACTCATACTCGGCACCTTAACTTTAACCGCCGCGTTCTTCGGACTTTTAATGAACTTTATGTTCCTGTTCGCCGGCACAGTAAGCACGAACCCTTGGCTCCTGTTTCTCGGTCTCCTGGTCGTCGTCGCCGGTACGAACGCTGGCCGCTTCGGACTTGACCGCTACGTGCTTCCTCTCCTTCATCGGGGCGCAGATCACCTGTTCCACCGCAAACCGAAGAATCCGACAACGGGTGAAGGGGCGCTGGCTAAATAAACGGATTCGATCAAAAGAGCGGCGAGGAATTGGGACTGACCCCATAGCATGAGACAAATCAAAACACCTTCAAGAGAATGCTCCTACGTCGTAAGATGTAGTGGACAACTTTGGAGGTGTTTTTGCATTGGTAACAAGAGTTAGCTACCCGCTTGAAATCAAAGTGGAGGCAATTGAATTGAGATTAGCTGGTGTTACGAAACGTGAGGTAATGGAACAACTTAGCATTCAATCTTGATCCTGCAATTCATGAACGGATTGCCGAAGGATTATATGGAGGCTGCGCAAATAGACGGTTGCAAGGATCTTCGGTTGTGGTGGTCGCTCTATATGCCGCTTACGCGCTCGGCGATGGTCTCGATCGGCATCTTCTATTTCATCATGTCCTGGAACAATTTCATCTGGCCTTATATCGCCATTAATTCGGAAGAGAACATGGTGCTTGCGGGAGTAAAAGGGTAAGACGGGAATGGCGAGGAAAGAGAAGCCCGTGTCCGGGGTGGAAAGCGAGCTACATTACGGCATCAAGTTTAAAGGAGCAGGGGAATCTGTATGGCGACCAAAATGTATATCAAGGATTATCCGAGACCGCAATTCTTCCGAACGGAATGGACCAACCTGAACGGGGAGTGGTGCTTCGGATTCGACTATCAGGATAACGGGGAGCAGGCCGGGTGGGCGGAGCGGTTTCGCGGCGACCGCAAGATCGCCGTTCCGTTCACCTATGAGACAAAGGCAAGCAGACATCGTATGGTTGGTCAATAATGTTGGTGGTGCTTGAACCAAGGTCTCTTTAGTTATCAGGTGTTGGCAACTACATTCATTTAGGCATCTCTCGAATTAACTTGTTGAATTTGCCACAACCTTTAATCCCAAGTATGATAATTGAAAAGATACTTCAAGGAGGAAGTATGAAAAAAAATATATATGTCGTCGGTGCAGTTATTGTGCATAAAGGTCGTATTTTGTGTGCGCAGCGAGGGGAGAGACAATCGCTAGCGTTGAAATGGGAATTTCCAGGTGGAAAGATCGAATCGGGTGAAACGCCTCAGGAAGCACTGAAAAGGGAAATCCTTGAGGAAATGAACTGTACCGTTGAGATTGGTAGGCAGGTTGAACATACGGTTTACGAATATGAATTTGGAGTTGTACATTTAACTACTTTCTATTGCAAACTCCTCTCTGGCGTACCTTCCTTGACAGAACATGCGAATATCGAGTGGCTACATGTGACAGAGTTGAATTCACTGGACTGGGCCCCGGCTGACATTCCGGCAATTCATAAACTCATGAATCAGCCCTTACCTTTCTGAATCTAACATGAGGTGTGGAACTTGACCAATGAAGCAGTTAACAAAGATTATTCTATCTGTGATCAACTAGTACCACAATTAAAGGGACAGTATCTGCAGTATTCCCCGCGGCTCCTAATAAATAATCCTAGTGAGCGAGAAAACGTGCTTAATGAAATCATTGAAGAACTTGCCACCTGCAGGTCATTTATGTTCATCGTAGCATTCGTTACTGAAAGCGGTCTAGCCACATTAAAGACGCAACTTCTTGATTTGAAACGTAGAGGAATTAAAGGAAGGCTTCTAACATCAACTTACTTGAACTTTAACCATCCGAAAGTATTTCGTGAGCTATTAAAGATAGAGAACCTTGAAGTTCGATTGTCTGACTTAGAAGGTTTTCATTCCAAAGGCTATATTTTCAATTCACAAGAGGATCATGTATTAATTATTGGTAGTACAAATTTAACAGCGAGCGCTCTAAAGGTAAATTATGAGTGGAATGTAAAGCTTCGTTTGCTGCCGACGGAGTATTTCATCGAACAAATTCAGAACCAGTATGAGTTGATTTGGGCTTCCTCAATCTCCTTGACCGAAGAATGGATTAGGGTTTATGAGATCTCCTATGTTCACAATACTGCTAAAAATGTGGTCCAAGAAGAACTGGCAATTGTTCAACAACGTTATATAGCCGAACGCGAAGTGGTACATATAATTCAACCCAATAAAATGCAATTCGCTGCGTTACATAATATTGAAGAACTTCGTATGCGAGGGCAGAAGAAGGGACTTATAATTTCAGCAACAGGTACAGGAAAAACGTTTCTTGCCGCATTCGATGTGCGAAGTTACACTCCGAATCGGGTATTGTTTATTGCCCATCGTGAGCAAATATTGATGAAGTCGAAGTCGGATTTTATCAAGGTTATTGGTGGTGATGAATCTGATTACGGCCTTTTATCCGGAACATACAAGGACCTGGGTGCCAAGTATCTTTTCTCAACAATTCAGACGATATCCAGGTTGGATGTGCTTACTCAATTTGAATCTACTGAGTTTGATTATATTTTGATTGATGAAGTACATAAAGCAGGGGCTAGCTCTTATAGAAAAGTTATTGATTATTTCAAGCCGAAGTTTCTCATGGGTATGACTGCAACACCAGAACGAACGGATGATTTTAATATCTATCATTTGTTTGACTACAATGTTGCTTACGAGATCAGACTCCAAGCTGCATTAGAGGAAGATATGTTATGTCCATTCAACTATTATGGGGTAACGGAATATGAGTACGACGGGGAAATAATAGCTGATACTATAATTTTGTCAAAGCTTGTGACTCTTGAACGTGTTGATCATATTATAAAGAAAATAGAATATTACGGATTCTCTGGTATGCAAGTTAGAGGCCTCATGTTTGCAAGTCGTAAGGAGGAAGCAATCCAACTATCCCGACTGCTGAATGAGAAAGGCTATCGTACCGTGGCATTAACTGCCGACGACGGTATCGAGAGCCGAGAAAAGCAGATTAGAGCATTGGAACAAGGCGAACTGGAGTATATCATATCAGTAGACATTTTTAACGAAGGGATTGATATTCCGTCGGTAAATCAAGTTGTAATGTTACGGCAGACTCAATCTAGTATTATCTTCGTTCAACAGCTTGGTCGGGGGTTACGGAAGCACGACTCAAAGGAATTCGTCACAATTATTGATTTTATTGGAAATTATAAGAACAATTATCTAATCCCGATTGCGTTGTCGGGAGATAAATCCCTCAATAAAGACAATATCCGGCGTCATATGAAGGATACAAGTTACATTAAAGGGGTATCGACCATCAATTTCGAAGAAGTTGCCAAGGAATTAATCTACAAATCAATTTCAAGCAGTAATTTAACTGAGTTTAAAAAACTGAGGGATGAGTTTGTTGAACTCAAAAATCGCTTGGGTCGGTTACCGTATCTCTACGACTTCATCATAAATGATTCTATCGACCCTGCAGTTATTGCGAAAAAATACGGTAATTATCAAATATTTCTAGAACGGTTGGGAGAGGGGGGGCCCAACCTAACAATCTATGAGAATAAAGTGCTTACGATGTTATCTAGTGAAGTGATGAATGGTAAGCGGCATCATGAAATCATACTACTTGAACTATTACTTGAGAAGGGCATAATCCCTGAGGAGGAATATATTCGTCATCTTCAGGCGGAGCATTGTAACATAGATGCAGCTTCTCTAGCGTCTGTCCGGAGCGTGATGGATCTTTCCTTTTTTGTAATGTCCAACCAAGTGAAATACGGAGAACAGGCAGTATGCATCTATGGAGCAGATGGTATGATTCGTTTTCCTGAAGCTCTGAGGAACAGACTAAACACTAGTAATCACTTTAGATTGATGTTCGTTGATATAGTTCTTACTGCTAGGGAAAAAGGACGTTCTTATAAACCGCATAAACAGCTGACTCTCCATCAGAAATATACGCGCAAGGATGTTTGCAAGCTTCTTAACTGGGAACGCGATGAAAGCAGTACTGTGTATGGGTACAAGACAAAGCATCAGACCTGTCCAATTTTTGTAACGTATCATAAACACGAAGAGGTTGGGTCGAGCATTAATTATAGTGACGAATTACTCAACCCAACCACCCTAAAGTGGTTTACTAGAAGTAATCGTACGTTACAATCGGACGAGGTCAAAAAAATTATTGAAGCGAAGCAAAACCATATAGATGTTCATATTTTCGTGAAAAAGGATGACGATGAGGGCAGTGACTTTTACTATTTAGGCAAGGCAGCTCCCGACTCGACGACAATTCACGAAACAACGATGGCAGGAAAAAATAGTGAGCAACTTCCTGTTGTGTGCATGAATATGATATTGGAGCATGCCGTAGACAACATACTATTTCGATATATAAAGTCCAGTTGCGTTTGATAAACCCTTAAGGAACACCTACTCTACTTCAGAGACTGTCAGAACGGCTCAAGGGCTTACTACTAGAAGAAGGTCGCGTTACAATCGCCCTCCTCTAGTCTCACCATAAAAACTCTGACCATTCAGGTCAGAGTTTTTATGAAGCGACAAATCTTTTAACTCAGGTGTTCGTTCCGAAAACAGGAACGGACGGTCATTGTTTCTGATTTCAATGTTATCTTTTCCCCAGGTTGTTCTCCAAATGTCCAAACATCACCTTTATCACATCTAATGCCATCTGTTTCTCTTTGGCCGAACGGTTTATAAACAGCTGCCTGATCTGGTCGATAACGTTATCATCGCCCGGTACTAGGGAGTCATGTAGGAGATAATCGATCGTGACGCCCAAACGACTCGCTAATTTAACGAGAGTTTCCAGAGTAGGGGAGCGCTCCCCTCTTTCGATTTGGCCAATATAGGCATCGGAGACTCCTATCCTCTCGGCAAGCTGCTCCTGAGTTAAAGAAAGCTTCTTTCTTTCCGTTCGAATCCTTTGCCCCAACATCGAGTTATCCATGACAACCCTCCTCTCTACCTACAGTAGAGAAACTAACAAAGAGAATTAATATACTATTTGTTTTATTTATATTTACTGATGGTTGTTTAATGGGTAAAATAAATGGGAAAGAGATCGTAGACGTGTGATATTACCATCTTTTCCGCTGGCTAACGCTTTATTCATTGTTACAAGGGGGAGTTATGATGCTATCGCTGGTGGATTCGAACGGAGACATTTGTTTGGTAGATATTCAGGACATGGTGTATCTGCAGATGAACGGCCACGAGGGACTTCATTTCTACACGGATAACGGCATATACAAAGCCTTAACGGCAGCGAAGGATTGGGCAGCCTTTCTGCAAGACAAGGGCTTTCTACAGTTGGATCGAGGAACGATTGTAAATGTAAAGAAAGTAGCGGCATATAACTCGGAGTTAAGAGTGGTAACGGTAACTACTTCAGAAGGTAACGTCTTTCTACCCGTCGCGGAGAAGGTTCAGAGGCAAATCAAAAAGCTGCTAAAATAAAGGTCATTAATATTTCCCCACGCCCCTTGCCTTCGCACGAGTGCCATTCAGAGCGAAACGGCACTAATAACACAGAAAAGCTCGAGGGCTTCGTCTCTCGGGCATTTTTGCATTTATTGATGTGATACAATAGGCACATATAATTAATTAATCATATAAAGGATGAATACGTTCATGCCGATCTACAATAAGCTTGTTCGTGAACTTATACCTCAAGTGATTAACGCGACAGGAAAGGACTGCCGCACACGTATTCTGGATGAGGAAGAGTATACAAGTGAATTGATCATAAAGCTAAAGGAAGAATCCGGGGAGTATTTTGCCGCACAGGGACGAAAGGAAGCGTTAGAAGAGCTTGCCGACATGCTGGAGGTCATTCGTGCGCTGGCCGTTGTGCATGGTGCAACATGGGGTAGCAGGTACGCTAAAGATGAATGGACAGGAACCTGCGCGTATTTAGGGTGGCACTATCGGAAGGAGACGTGAATATTCCCATGTCAGAGAAGGCCCAGAAGCAGTTGCTGAGACGGAGCAGGGAATGAGACGTTTGCCTTCGTCATCCTATTTAACTACCGCAAACTTTCCAATGAAACCTTCACAATACGAAAAAATATATAAAATATAGTGAAAGAGATTCCACCGGATGACCTATACGAAATGCCTTTAATGAGGTAAAATATAGCTATAAATGTGATATAATTCACAATTTAAGCCACGAAGCAGGAATCAAGACATCGTCTAGGGGGGCAACAGAATGTCAGAAGCAACTGTATCAAATGTCGAGAGGGAGACGGCCGTAACCGAAGCGGCTGCCAGGTTGGATGTACTGGATCAATTAATGAAACCGGAAGTGCAGCAAGCGATTACCGTCTTGGTGGATCAATTGCCGAAGTTGGCCGAGATGATGTCCGTGCTGACGAATATTTACGATATCGCCCAGAAGGTGACTGCGGACCGCGTGCTGATTCAGGATATCGTCGGCGGTATTCAGGAAGTCGCCAAGCCGCTGGGAGAGAAAGTGAAGGAATACGCATCCGCGGCGATCGAAGCGAACGACCGGGCGGACAGCAGCACTGAAACGATCGGCGTATTCGGCATGCTGAAGCTGCTGAAGGACCCTGAATTGCAAAGAATGCTTCGGTTCAGCCAAGCCTATCTGAACATTCTGGGCGAGAGAAAGCAGAATCAGAACTAAGAACGACCCATACACAGGCGAAGAACGGAGGACTATAGATGAGCAAAGAAATTTTGATTCTCGGGGCCGGTTACGGCGGTTTGCTTAGCGCCTTGTCCGCAAGGGCGAATTTGACGGTCGACGAGGCGAACATTACGGTCGTCAACCGCGTCGGCACGCATCAGATTATTACGGAGCTGCACCGACTGGCCGCAGGCAACGTGTCCGAGAAAGCGGTAGCGCTGCCTCTGGAGAAATTGCTTAAAGGCAAACAAATCAATATCACGGTTGGGGAAGTACAATCGATCGACGTGGAAGGCAAGAAGGTGGCGTTGACCAACGGCTCCTCCTACCGCTACGACGCGTTGGTGCTAGCGCTCGGAAGCGAAACGAACTATTTCGGCATTCCGGGATTGCAGGAGAATAGCCTGATTCTGAAGTCGGTGTCGGATGCGAATCGCATTTTCGCCCATGTGAAGGACCGGATCAAAGCATATGCCCAATCGAAAAATAAAGCAGACGCGACGTTCGTCATCGGCGGCGGCGGTCTGACCGGCGTGGAGCTGGTAGGCGAGCTGGCCGACGAGCTGCCGGCGATCTGCCGCCAGAACGGCGTTGATTTTGCGGATATTTCGCTCTATCTGGTCGAAGCGATGCCGACGATTCTGCCGATGTTCTCGCCGGATCTGATTCAACGGGCCGTCACCAGTCTGGAGAAACGCGGCGTGGAATTCCTGACGAGCCTCCCAATCACCGAAGTGAAAGGCCAGACGGTGACCTTGAAGGATGGCCGGACGATCGACACGAACACGCTGGTGTGGACCGGCGGCGTACAAGGCAATACGCTGGTTGCCAATTGCGGCATCGAAGTCAATCGCGGCCGCGCAACCGTTAATGAAGCATTGCAATCCACGTCGCACCCCGACGTCTATCTGGCCGGCGACTGCGCGGTTGTCTTCGGGCCGGAAGGCCGTCCTTACCCGCCGACCGCACAGCTGGCTTGGCAGATGGGCGAGCTCATCGGCGCCAACATCGCGGCGGCTTTCAAGGGAATGAAGCAGGATGGCTTCCAGCCGGTATTCTCCGGTACGCTTGCAAGCCTTGGACGGAAAGACGGCATCGGCGCCGTCGGCGGAACGGGCATCGAGCTGCGCGGACTTCCGGCTTCCCTAATGAAGAAAGCGAGCAACGCCCGCTATTTGACCCACATTAACGGACTGTTTACGCTGGCCTACTAAGAGTAGCGTTTTGTTAGCGGGTCGCATGAGCGAATAGAAGCAGCCTTGACTCGGTATTCTGCCGGATCGAGGCTGTTTTTTTGGTTCTCGCCCGATGGTACACATGGCGTTCCGCGCTTTTGCTTGCCCAGGCTCTTTTCGGCAAAAGAGTGTTGGACCCATTCATCATTTGTTGGAAAATGCAGGATTTTGTAGGGCGGTGACGAATAACATACCTGATACGACATGCTGAAAGATGACTGCCGAAGAAAGAATGCTGTTTCATCCCCCGGCAGAGCATTTGCTCGGCGACTATATCGTTTATGCAAACCGCTGCACCGCTCATACTCGCGCAAGCGACAGGGCGGTTTTTGGCTCTTTAGGATAGGAGTGGCTAGCTTGAATATTGCTTACGTGTGGCTGGATAACTATAAGAACGTATACAAGAAGCAAGGCTTTAACTTTGGCGGCGCCTATCAATTCTCCTACAACCCAAGGAAAGGAGAATTGGTTTTCACGAAGAACGAGGCTTATCTGCCCGATTTTTTTCAGATCGAGCAGAGGAATCCCGAAATCAAGGCGACAATCTCCGGAATTACGGCGATTGTGGGGGAGAACGGCGCGGGGAAGACAAGCTTTCTGGATTTTCTAAAGCACGATCTAGTATATGGTCGCAGTGTCTTGAGGAGCAAGGCACTGGTTGTGATTGAGCTTAAACCATACAGCTACCTCGTTGTTCATCATGAAGCGATTAAGCTGGACCTTGAACCGGAGAGAGACAACCTATTTTTTTACACTCAAACTTACAATAATAATAAAACAAACAAGCTTTATCCCAAAGGGTTCAGAAATCTGGAGCAGACCTCGTTCATTTTCTTCTCCAACGTGGCGGATTACCGGATGACAGAGGTGTCCAGGGAACGCTTGATCAACATTTCCACCAACTATTTGATGAAAGCGGATGCTCCGGACGGCGATGGGCATGCGATTCAGCACCATCGCAATCGGGAAATTCGCCGACAAATTAACTTTATACAAAATGCCGGCGATCTATTGGACGTCCTGCCTAGCGATCTTAGGAGAAGAATACCAGACACTTTGGAGCTTTTTTACCCCGAGGTCGAAGTCGAGGACGGGGAATTCTCGGCTGAAATGATCGACTTTTTAGCGGTACTGCGCGGCATCATGCCTAGAAACCATATGAACGACATCCTTTACGATTTTATCGTCAATACTCTGCTGGAGCTGGGGGAACGTGGGGTATTGAACAAACTGAGAATCGATCCTTATCTGCGTCCCTTCTATGAACATAGGCCCAGGGAAACGGATGGATTTGCGCTTGTCACAGAGGTTCTAGAACGTCTGCAGCAATTTGTCGGCGATTTGGACGACAAGTCGGCCTTGAAGATTTCATTAAGCAAGAAGCGGGATCTGGTTTCCATATTGAAAGAGGAATATCGCAAAGAAACGATTACCGTCACGAAAAGGAAGCGCATCCGCATTGAACGCAATGATTCGGAGGTACTCGGGCTGCTGATGGAGGCCTATTACAGCTCCATTATCTCCAAGGATTTCTTTCAGTTCGATTGGAAGGATATGAGCTCGGGGCAAAAGGCTTTTCTCAGCATGTGCGCAAGGTTTTTCTCCATCGTTAATCAAGCGAGACCAAAGCTGCGCAATCATGCCATTATTTTGATTGACGAAGGAGAATTGTACTTTCACCCGCAATGGCAGAAGGAATTGCTGTATCAATTGGTCGTTTTTTTGCCCGCCTTGTTCAGCCGCAGCCCGGTGCAGACGATTCAAATCGTAATGACCTCAAACTCGCCGTTTGTCGTTTCCGATCTGCCGACGTCCAACGTTATTTTCCTTAAGTATAACGGAGAATCGACCGAGGTTATGCAGGGACTGGAGGAACACCACAAAACCTTTGCCTCCAACATTCATGCGCTGTATGCCCACTCTTTTTTCTTGCAGGACGGCATGATGGGCAAGTTCGCCAAAACCAAAATCAATGAGCTGATTGAAAGTCTGGTCAGAGGATCCTCCATTGAGCTCGATCGGGAGAGCGTCAAGAAGACCATAGAGATGATCGGTGAGCCTGTGCTTCGCAACAAGCTATTGATGATGTACAGGGAGAAAATGACGTTTCTACGGGACGAGCGCATGGACAGGATGGAGAACGAGCTGAATGCTCTCCATTACAGAATCACGGAAATGGAGCGTCCTACATGATCTCGATCGTGCCTCCGAATGTTCCTCGTCTGGAAAGCAAGCATTTGAACTATTTCACCAAGCATCGATTTAACGAACTGAAGCAGGCGGTCAGCGGCTGGCCGATCGCAAGTCACAGGCCATTCCTGCAGCTCCTGATGGATGAAATGCCGTTGCTGATTACCGGGATGCCGGCGGAATTGGAGCGAATCAGAAAAAAAGCGGAGGCGGACCATCCGGCACTCTATGCCAGCCTGAAAACAATACAATTGTCTGCCGTGGACCGAGCTTCGATTAACGCCGGGCCGCCTAAGCATGCCCTCTCGCAATTGGCTAAAGTCACGGATGAAGCGAAGCTTAAGGCGAAGCTGGAGCGGATTTTCAACTATGGGGCTTTCGTTAGAGGAACCAAGGACTGGGGAGCTTATGCGCTAGTCAAAGAGCTGAATGTGAGTGTATGCCCCTACTGCAATCGTCAATATACGACAAGTCTGGATACGCGAACGGGCAAGACGCGGCCGCAGCTGGATCACTTTTATAACAAATCGATGTATCCTTACTTCTCCTTGTCCTTGTATAATCTGATCCCTTCTTGTTCGGTTTGCAATTCCAGTCTGAAGGGGGACAAGGATTTTGTTCTGGACACCCACTGGAGTCCTTATGAGAGATGGAGATGCAGCGAGGATATCCGGTTCACGCTGCAGTTTGTGAAGCCGATTTCCCAGATCGGGGGGATTCCGGATTATATCCGGGATTGGTACACGAAGCACGATTATTTCAAGCTTGATTTCAAGGCGGATGGCAAGGTCAGCTCTAGCAACCGCGAGCGGATCGAACGCAATCTTGAAGTATTTAAAATCGCCGAGCTTTACGATTCCCACAAAAGCTATGCTCATGAGATCATGTTGAAAAAAGAGTTTTATTCCGAAGCCTGGGTCGATATGATGCTTAACGAGTTTCCGGATATTTTCCCTACCCGCGATTCGGTGCTCCTATGGGTGACGGGCAATTACCACAGTTCCGCCGACTTCGGGAATCGCGTACTGGCGAAGCTGACTCGCGATATTTGGGAAGAATACATTCCAACGGGGCTGCTGTTTTAATCTTGCCGGAGCCCGGCGAGCCATGTGCGATTATCGAAAATAGGGAATTTTTAACGCTTTGCCATACTTTCGCCCTGTTCGCGAGCCCGATAATCGGCGAAAATCAGGTTGTGAAGCCGAGGCCGCAAGGCAGCGGATTCGCAGTTGCAGAGGCGCCAGGAAGGGTTACTTCGGCGGTGTAAATTGGTTCGAATCCAATCCGCTTCCATCGCATGAGAGTGCGGCGGAACGCGTGCTTCAAAACCTTTCCGACACATTTTCCTCCGTAGCTTCATGAAATTAATGGTTGACATGGTTAAAGATGAGATGTTAGGATTACCAACAAATCTTTAGTTGAGAAAGGAGTGCAGGAGCATGAGCGAGATGAATCGACTCGATTGGGAGAACCAACCGGCGGTCTACGAGGAACAGTTCAATGAACAGCGGCAAGAGGATACGCACATTTCCTGCATTCCATTTCATAGAGGCCTTCTTTACAAGCGCAAGCCATTCGTTGGCGGTTCTCCGGCTGTAAGACTACAGCCCGACTCCGCTGGCGATCGGATACATAGCGTGATTGTAAAGACTGCCGAGGCCGGTAGTCTTTTTCTATGGGGGCAATGTCCACCAGGGGAGAAGACGAAGGCGACAGGGGTCTTTTTTTGACGATTCGAACGGCGCAAAATCTGCGCTTCCGCTTGAATCGTCTCCGACATAGACTCATTCCACTGACTTAAGCTCGGCGGAAAAGGTCTATGCTTGATCCCTACAAAGTACATATCGCAGCAAAAAACCACAACAGAAAGCAGGCGAGTTTCATGAAAAACAATCTATATCCGTACGAACGAAATTGGCGTCAGCAGGATCACGAGATCGAGACGTCGGATTGCCGATTTGCGAGAGGAAGGCAGCGCCTGCCGGGTCACCGGCAGAGCCGCGGCAGCATCCTGTAGCGGGAGTTTCTCCCGGCGCGAAACGGGCTATCCGGTTTCCGAATCCTTCTTTTCCTGCGGGGCAGGGAGAAGGGCGGCAACGGATAGCTTTTTATTTTGGAGACCATGGCGAAAGGGCGAACGCGGCGGTTTGTGACTCCGTTAGTACCAGTTCGAATCTGGTTGGTCTCCCCAACGATTGCCTGGTGGCCAAGCGGCAAGGCAGATGACTTTGACTCATCGATCGCAGGTTCGAATCCTGCCCGGGCATCCATTCACGGATAGGCGTTATCAGATAGGCTGCCGCGATTAGGCGGCCGACAGATCGGCGGGGTACACCCGCTCCTGTCCTCCACGGCGTGGTGGTGAAAAGGAAAAACACACGGGCCTTTCACGTCCGGATATGCGGGTTCGAGTCCCGTCCACGCCTCCATCTTGGTCCCATCGTTCAGTGGAAGAACGCCGCGTTGTCAGCGCGGAAGCAGGAGTTCGATTCTCCTTGGGACCGCCATATCGGGATGTAGCTCAGCTTGGCTAGAGCGCTTGCCTTGGAAGCAAGAGGCCGCAGGTTCGAATCCTGCCGTTCCGACCACTCACGGCGTGGTGGTGAAAAGGAAAAACACACGGGCCTTTCACGTCCGGATGTGCGGGTTCGAGTCCCGTCCACGCCTCCAACCTATAGGGTTGTAGCTCAGAAGGTAGAGCGCCCGACTGTTAATCGGACGGTCGCAGGTTCGAGCCCTGCCAACCCTGCCATGGGGGTATAGTTCAATTGGAAGAACGCCGGTCTCCAAAACCGCACATGCAGGTTCGACTCCTGCTGCCCCTGCCAAACTTGACTATAGAAAGGAAGAAGCCGACCTTGCGTCACAGGTGACACTCATGCAGAGAAGACAAATCCCTACGATCTACGAGAAGACATTCCGCAATGTTTCCGAAAAAGAGCTGACGATGAACGACGTGTTCGCGCGAATCCGAAGCTTTATGCAGGCAGATCCGCGCGCCGCCTACCAGCTCATGGTGGGCACGGATGCGCAGGTACACGCCGGGCACACGAAATTCGTGACGTCCGTCGTCGTTTTCCGGCCGGGCAAAGGAGCGTGGTTCTGCTATCGGCAGGTCATTCTCCCGCGCGAAATCCGTTCGCTTCAGGAGAAGCTTAGTCTGGAGACGACGTTCAGCCAGGAGGTCGCCTCGTATTTCGACGGGGCGAAACGCGCGGAGCTTGAGGATATCCTCCTGCCCTACGTCTACCAAGGCGCCGACCTGAAGCTGTTCATCGATATCGATGCGGGAACGGACGGCAAGCGCAACCGAACCTCGGCGTTCGTGACGGAGCTGGTCGGACGGATCGAAGCGATGGGGTTGTCGGCTCGGGTGAAACCCGAAGCAATCGCGGCTTCCGCCATATCTAACCGATATACGAAAGCCCCTTACCGGGGACAAGCGGCCGCTGCCGCGACTTGAAACAAATAAATGCTCGTCGTCATACTTCCGCCATGTTCGACCGGTCGGAAATGAGCGAAGATAAGAGCATGAAACAACGGCCGCAAGCACGGCCGGCAACGGAGCGCGGTTGAGGCGCCAGGAAGGGCTACTTCGACTTTTAATCGGCCTGTCGTTGGTTCGAATCCAACTCCCGCCGATGGGCGGGATAGCTCAGTAGGTAGAGCAGCATGTGCCTTTCCGCACTTTTCCTCAACCGCCGCACAATCGGCTTCGCAAGAGCGAGGCGCGCGAGAGGGCTACTTCGTCCACGATCAGGGCGGAACGAGTCATATAGGCTCTTCCGCATGACCTTCTCGAACCTTTCTTCGCTCTACACAGCTATATCATCTATCCGGCGAGGCGCCGGAGTGGGCTACTTCGCCACTTAGCGCACACCAATCGATTTATCTGGGCTTTACGGCAGGTTCGAGTCCTGCAGTTCGCCTTCTCCGCCCTTTCCTCGCCGGATCTTATTTTAAGGAGGTTATCGACATGAGCTTTGCTAAAAAGCTGTTCTCGGCCATCCGGCCGACGACGCTCAATAGAGAAGGTTACCCGGCTTATAGCCGCTCCATCGAGGAGCAGTACGTACAGACGCTAGTGACCAATACATTCGGCAATATATTCTACGCGGATCAACAGACGCTGCTGGCCGAGGCGGAGGAGCTACACCGCGAGATGGCGCAAAGCCGCCCGCAGTTCATGGCGCAGGCGCTCGTCTATGCCCGCAACGAAGGCTACATGCGGCTCCAGCCGTTGTTCGGCTTGGCGGTTCTGTCCGCGTATCGCCCCGATCTGTTCGCGAAGGCGTTTCCGCAGGTCGTTCGTATACCTTCCGACCTGTCCGACTTTCTGACGATTCTGAAGGGAATGGGAAGAGGCGAAGGCGGCCGGGCGGTGAAGCGTCAGGTCAACCGGTTCCTGACAGGCGTGTCCGAGTACTGGGCAATCAAGTACAACGGCCGAGGTCGAGGCTACAGCCTCGGCGACGCGATCGCGACGGCTCACCCGAAGCCGGCCGATTTAAAGCAGCAAGCGCTGTTTCGTTACTTGCGAGGCCAAGAGGCGAATCTGTCTCTCCTTCCGCAGGTAGAAGCGCTGGAGCAGTTGAAGCGGTCAGCGACCGAAGCGGAACGCCTCCATTGGATCGAAGCGGGCAAGCTGCCGCATGAAGTCGTCACCGGCGCGGTGAAGCCGACGAAGGCGGTCTGGGAAGCTTTGCTTGGCCAGATGCCGACGTTTGCGCTGCTTCGCCATCTGAGTACGCTGGAACGCGAGGGCGTATT
This sequence comes from Cohnella boryungensis, assembly GCF_042651945.1. Classification (NCBI taxonomy): domain Bacteria; kingdom Bacillati; phylum Bacillota; class Bacilli; order Caryophanales; family Paenibacillaceae; genus Cohnella; species Cohnella boryungensis. The sequence continues at coordinate 53,520 of NZ_JBHSED010000023.1, forward strand.
CGAGGAGCGTCGTAACCTCGACGCCGCAATCGCCCGCCTGACCGATCCGGCCGCGCTGCGCAAGGCGAAAATATTGCCTTTCCGGTTCGCGAAGGCCTTCCGCCAGGTGAAGCACCCGGAGCTGTGTGACGCGCTCCGTGACGCGGTGGAGCTTACGTTCGCGAACCTGCCCGATCTGGAGGACCGCACGGCGATCTTCCTGGATATCTCGGGTTCGATGGACGGCGAGTATTTGCAGATCGGCTCGGTGTTCGCGCTGGCGCTGTACAAGAAGACGCAAGGCAACTCCTTGTTCTGGCTGTTCGATACCGAGGTCGAGGATGCCCGGCCTTCCCAGAGGGACAGCATCCTGACACAGGCGGACCGGATTCGGGCTTGCGGCGGTACGGATACCGGAGCGCCGATTCGGATGCTGCTTGCCGAACGCCGTAAAGTCGACCAGATCGTCATCATCACCGACGAGCAGCAAAACAGCGGCAGTCCGTTCTACGAGGCGCTGTTGAAGTATCGCGCCAAGGTGAACCCGCAAGTCAAGGCGTTCATCATCGACATCTCGCCGTACCGGAGCGCCATGGTGCCTCCGCAAGACCCGAACACGTATTACGTCTACGGCTGGAGCGACACGGTACTGAGCTATATCGCGCAAACGGCGAAGGGCTATGGCACGATAGCGCAACAGATTGCAAAGCTCGATTTATAAAGGGTGAACCGGAGACGCGACAACGAACAGTCCGAGTGCAATAGAGAAAAGGAATGGATCGTTGCGAGCTCCGGCTTTACCGGAAGAAAGGGGAACCTATCGATATGAAACTAGCGGAAGCGCTCGTCCTGCGCGCCGATGCCCAGAAGAAAATCGCTCAGCTGAGACAGCGACTGGAAAGAGTCGTGAAGGTCCAGGAGGGGGAGACGCCTGCGGAGGACCCGCAGACTCTCCTCGCTGAGCTGGAGCATACGTTGGACGAACAGACGAAGTGGATTCGACAAATCAACCAAACGAACGCAATGACGACATTCGTCGAGGGGCTGAGTATCTCGGACGCTCTGGCGGAGCGGGATCGAATGATGCAGCATCGCAAGCTGCTGGGCGACGTGCTTGAGCAAGCTTCGATCAAGCAGGATCGCTTCAGCCGTTCCGAAGTGAAGTTCGAGCGGACGGTGGATGTTGTTCAGATTCAGGCAAAGGCGGACGAATTGTCCAAAGCCTATCGCGAGTACGATTTTCGGATTCAGGAGCTGAACTGGCGCACCGATCTGATCGAAGATTAGCCGCGCAGGTAGTCTCTCCAGGCGAAGGCGAGCGCAACCCGCCAACGGGCAAGTTGGACCTCCTTGAATAGACGCGGGGCCATGTCTATCCCATGATGAATGAGCCCAGGAATGTAACAAGAATGCGCCTAAGCATGGAAGTAACGCGTACGGCTTAATGTGACGACCGCGCGCTGATTGGCCGGGAGAGACGAGGGCGGGGAAGGGGATTGCGGCTAATCTCCTTAAGTTGCCATTGAATGAACGATTCGTTATACATAGAGGTGATCCCATATGGAAGCCATGCGTCAAGCGATAACCGAACAATTGGAGCGTCTGGAGAGCGAGGAACAGGTCCGCATCTTGTATGCGTGCGAATCGGGCAGCCGGGCGTGGGGCTTTCCTTCCCGGGATAGCGACTACGATGTGAGATTCGTCTATATCCGCAAGCCGGAGTGGTATTTGTCCATCTTCGAGAAGAGGGACGTCATCGAGCGCCCGATTAGCGACAAGCTGGACATTAGTGGCTGGGATTTGTGCAAGGCGTTGAACCTGTACCGGAAGTCGAACCCTCCGCTGCTCGAATGGCTGCAATCGCCGATTCGTTATGCCGAGAAACCGGGAGTCGCGGAACGGCTTCGCCGAATTTCCCCCCTGGTCTTTTCCCCGAAGTCGTGCATGTACCACTATCTCAACATGGCGCGCGGCAACTATCGGGAGTATCTGCAGGGGGAACGGGTGCGGATCAAGAAATACTTTTACGTGCTGCGGCCCGTGCTGGCCTGTGAGTGGATAGAAAGATACGGCGAGATGCCGCCGATGGCGTTCGATGCGCTCGTAGAGAGGCTCATTCCGCGAGAGAGCCGATTGGGAGAAGCCGTGGCGGAGCTGCTGAAGCGCAAAAAAGCGGGAGACGAGCTGAACATCGAGCCGAGGCTTGCCCCGATCAACGATTATCTGGAGAAGAGACTGCGGGAGTTGGATAGCTCGGCGCTCGAGATGCCGTCGGCTCATGCCCAATTAGGAGAAGGATTGGACGATCTATTCCGCGCGACCTTACAGGACAGCTGGCTTTGACCAATCGAAACTAAGGCGCGCTGAACGGCCAACCGAGGCACATTTAGTTTTACCAATCGAAACTACGTCGCGCTGAACGGCCACCGATGCACATTTAGTTTTACCAATCGAAACTACGGCGCACTGAACAGCCAACCGAGACGTATTTAGTTTTACCAATCGAAACTACGGCGCGCTGAACGGCCAACCGAGACGCATTTAGTTTTACCAATCGAAACTACGACGCACTGAACGGCCAACCGAGACGCAATTAGTTTTACCAATCCAAACTACGACGCACAGAACGGCCAACCGAGACGCAATTAGTTTTACCAATCGAAACTACGGCGCGTTGGACCAGCTTACCATTGCTCTTGAACAGCCATCGACGGTCAACCGCTCGCACCTGTTCTTCGAGGTCAGCTTACGGTCAGGAGCACCTGCGCAGTCACTTCACAAGGAGAGATAACAATGACCTACCAAACGATAGATGGAGTAAGAGTATGGGGCAATCCCGACCCAAGCGCGCTGTCGCAAGCCAAAACCTGCGCGGAACACGGGAACGTCGTGCAAGCGCTGCTGATGGCCGACCATCACAAAGGCTACAGCCAGCCGATCGGCGGCGTTGTCGCGTATGACGGGCAAATCTCGCCTTCGGGCGTCGGCTACGACATCGGATGCGGCAACAAAGCGGTTCGTACAAACCTGCTGGCGGCGGACGTCAAGCCGATTCTGCCCGCAGTGATGGATCAAATTGCGAGAAAGGTGTCCTTCGGCGTCGGACGCGTCAACAGCGAGAAGGTCGATCACGAGCTGTTCGACGATCCCGACTGGGCCGCATACGCGGCGATCGGAAAGCAGGAGCATGACAAGCTGAAGTCACTAGCTCGGGATCAGCTCGGTACGGTCGGCAGCGGCAACCATTACGTGGATCTGTTCGAGGAGCCGGAGACGGGTCGCCTGTGGATCGGCAATCATTTCGGAAGCCGCGGCTTCGGCCATAAGACGGCGAGCGGTTTTCTCAACCTAGCGGCCGGGCGCGACTTTCTTGCCAATGCTCCGGGAGAGAAAATGGATCAGCCTCCCGTGCTGCTCGATCTGGACAGCGAGCTCGGCGACCTGTACTACAGGGCGATGAAGCTGGCCGGACGATATGCTTACGCGGGGCGCGATTACGTGATCGATCAGGTGCTGTCTTTCCTGGGCGCGAGCGCCGACTTTGAAGTGCACAACCACCATAATTACGCCTGGAAGGAAACCCATGGCGGCAAGACGGCGATCGTAGTTCGCAAAGGCGCGACGCCCTCCGCCCCGGGCCAGCTCGGCTTCATCGGCGGCAGCATGGGGGACATCTCGGTTATCGTCAGAGGAAAGGATACGGACGAGAACCGCGATTCCTTTTACAGCACCGTACATGGAGCGGGCCGGATCATGAGCCGTACGCAAGCCGCGGGCAAGATGAACTGGAAAACCCGCAAGCGCAGCGGAGGCCAGATCACTTCCGAACAAATGAAGCAAGCCGTTCGCGACTTCGATGTGGAGCTGCGTGGAGCCGGAACCGACGAAAGTCCGTTCGTCTATCGCAAGCTGCAGGAGGTGCTGGACGCGCACGCGGAGACGATCGAGGTGCTGCATACGCTGAAGCCGATTGGCGTCTGCATGGCGGGCGCGGACGAATTCGATCCCTATAAGGATTAAGATTGCTAATCATTAGCTGCAAAGCTGCAACTAATAGGGAGTCGTGATGGCAAAAGTACCGGCTCCTCTCTGCCTGACACTCCCATATTGTCCAAGAGTAGTGGTGGCTTTGGCCCATACAGTCGAGCTTAGGATAGGACGAGATTTTTCGAAAAGGTGCATAAACCGTTTCTTTTGCGGGATAGAAGTGTTACAATGAAGAAAGTGAACAAAGGAATCTCATTCACATAATGTAGAGGGTTATGGTTTCAGGACATGATAACCCTGTACAATATGTGAATTTTTATTTTTTTAATAAAATAAGATGTTCATGTAAACCCTATAAGGTGGTAAACAATATGGAATCCGGTACAGTGAAATGGTTTAATGCAGATAAGGGCTTCGGCTTCATTGAAGTCGAAGGCGGAAACGACGTATTCGTACACTTCAGCGCGATTGTAGGCGATGGCTACAAATCCTTGGACGAGGGCCAGCGCGTGGAATTCAACATCGTGCAAGGCAACCGCGGTCCACAGGCCGAGAACGTAGTCAAAGTGTAGTCAAGAATACGGTGCCCCGAACCTTTCGTTTGGGGCGTTTTTTATCGCTACACCAAATCCAGGATAGGAAGAGGGATGTTCTTGTATTCTTCACGGAAAAGACCTGTTGAAGAGTTGCCTGAGGAAATCACGACAATATGGTCTTGCTCGGATGAGAGCTGTAAAGGATGGATGAGGGACAACTTCGCCTTTTCCTCAGATCCCGCATGTCCGATCTGCCAGTCCCAGATGGTGAAAAGCGAGAAGATGCTGGTCGCGCTCGTCAATACAAGTCCCAACTCGAGCAAGCTCTAGGATCGATTCGGGCACACCGATTCCACAGAACGAAAATCCATACCCTCCGAGGGTGTGGATTTTCGTTTTTTGTGCTGCGAGTCGCAGGTCTTCAAGATGCGCGGCAGGGACCGGATGTATCATTTGTCATTGTGCAATCCCGCTGAACGTGCTACTAATGGTATAGCTATCCATGTCGACAGGATTCGTTATCTGGAATATAAGGATGCGGATGCGGTACTGAACGGATCGTACACGGCCGCTGGCCGGACAAATAGACATCGCGGCGCAGAGTGTCGCTTAATTGTAAGAATATCCGCCGATCTCCCTCGTGCATCAAGAGGCGATATCTATTATTCTGAAAATATAAGCCTATCTCCTAATCGCTGGAATTGATTGAATACGGCTAATACCTGCAGAGGGGAGAGATATACTTGAACGGTTCGATGATGATTACTCTGACCGTATTGGCTCTGGCATCCGCCATGTTCATATCGGGCAAAGTGCGCTCGGATCTCGTGGCCATCGGAGCGCTGATCGTGCTTATGCTATTCGATATTTTAACGCCTGCAGAGGCGTTGTCGGGCTTCTCGAACTCCGTTGTCATTATGATGGTGGGCTTGTTTGTCGTGGGCGGGGGCATCTTCCAGACTGGACTGGCCAAGATGGTCAGCAGCAAAATGCTGCAGCTGGCAGGGACGAACGAGACTCGAATGCTCATCATGATTATGGTCGTTACCGCCGTCATTGGCGCATTCGTCAGCAATACGGGAACGATCGCGGTCATGATGCCCATTGTCGTAAGCTTGGCCATGAGCGCGAAGACGAATCCGGGGCGGCTGCTCATGCCGCTTGCTTTTGCGAGCAGTCTTGGCGGTATGCTGACGTTAATCGGGACTCCTCCCAATCTGGTCATTCAGGAGGTGCTTCAGGAGGCCGGTTATGAGGGGGTGTCCTTTTTTACCTTTACGCCAATTGGTCTCGTCAGTATTGTCGTCGGGGTGGCGGCGCTGCTCTTCCTGCGCAGGTTCCTGCCGAAGAACGAGCAGGACGACGATAATCCGTGCAATGGCCGCTCGATTCAGGAGCTGGCGCAACAGTACCGGCTGGCGCAAAATCTGTACCGCGTCCAAGTAGGTCCTCTTTCGCCGATTCATTCGAAGACTTTGCACGAGCTGGAGATCCCCTCGCGATATGCCTTGAACGTAATTGAAATCCGGCGGAAAATTTCGGCCAAGAACCAATTTTTCAAAACGATCAATCAGGAAGTCGCCAGATCGAACACGGTTATTCAGGAAGAAGATATTATGTATGTCCATGGTCCCTTCGAACGCGTGCAGGCGTTCGCGGAGGATTTTGACTTGACGCTGCTGGATCATCAGGTTCCGGAGAACAAGCAATCGTCCAACGCGGAGCGTTACGCCACGGAGGATGTGGGCATTGCCGAAGTGCTGCTCACGCCGACCTCCTCGCTCATTCACCGATTGATCAAGGAGTCAGGCTTCCGGGAGAAGTATCGCGTCAACATTCTCGGGATTCACAGGAAGGACCAGTATTTGCTGCACAATCTGAAGGAGGAAAAGATCCGCTTTGGCGACGCGATGCTCGTACAAGGAGCCTGGAAGGATATCGCGCTGCTCGCCAATGAGCCCGATGTCGTCGTTGTCGGTCAGCCGATTGAAGAGTCCCGCAAGGTGACGATGGATAACAAAGCGCCGATCGCCGCAGGCATTATGCTGCTGATGGTGCTGCTGCTGATCACGAATTTCATCCCAGCGGTGGCCTCCGTCATGATCGCGGCCGTGTTGATGATCGTGTTTCGCTGCGTGCGAAGCATGGAGGACGGCTACAAGACGATCAACTGGGAGAGCGTGGTGCTGATCGGCGGCATGATCCCGATGTCGATCGCCATCGAGAAGACGGGAGCCGCAGCGCTGCTGTCCGAAGGAATGGTCAGCCTGCTGGGCGACTACGGGCCGCTGGTCCTGTTGGCGGGCGTATACTTCACAACGTCGATTCTCACCTTGTTCATCAGCAATACAGCCTGTGCGGTGTTGCTGGCTCCGATTGCTTTGGCGGCCGCTCTTCAGCTCGGCGTCAGTCCGTACCCGTTCCTGTTTGCGGTATCGGTCGGGGCGAGCATGTGCTTCGCCTCGCCCTTCTCGACGCCGCCGAATGCGCTGGTCATGTCGGCGGGCCGTTACCGGTTCTCCCATTACATTAAGGTGGGACTTCCGCTGCAGATCGTCATGGGCATCGTGATGGTAGCGGTGCTGCCCTTGTTCTTTCAATTCTAAAAGCGAATGGGGAGCTATATCCTGCGGCCTAGTCGGGTCGATGAGGGAGGAGAGGAAGCGGACACAGATGGCGCTATATTCGCCAGAACGCGCTATGACAGTATGGAGCGGACGGAGAATCCGTTATTAGGCCATGTTGATAGCGAATTGAACAACTTTACAGTCAATAACGGCTCCTCTGTCCGCCAGCCTGCACAAAACGGCAGTTTGGTGGCGAATAAGCTCTTCTGCGTCCGGATATCCGGGGAACAAACCGACGACGGCGGGGCAAATGATGACTAACGAGGCTAAAACGATAAATAAGTTAGCCAAGCGGGGATGAACAACTGCGGACGACCAAAGGAGCGATGGAAGCTATGGAGCTAAGACCAACGGAGCAATATATACTTCAAAATGCTGCCGCGAATTTGTTCAGGGGAATTGAAGGCGTAGGGGGCAGGCTGGATGTGACCAATGAAAGGGTAATCTTCAGGCCCCATAGCTTGAACATCCAGACGAAAATACTGGAAATCGATCTTCAAGAAATCGTAAAGGTCGAGAAGCGGAATACGATGTTTGTGGTGCCAAACGGAATGAAAATCTGTGTGACGAGCGGCAAGGAATACAAGTTTGTCGTTTGGGGCAGAACGAAGCTGATAGAGCAGATCCGGAATGCAAGAAACCATGCAACAGCGAAGAGATAGCTCGTATAACCGGAGACAATTCCAGCGGCATAGACGCCAGCGAAATATAAGCGATGAGGTGAGCAGAGATGCGGCAGCAATACGATTTGTGGATTGGCGGCGAGTGGCGGCAGGCGAAACGGTATGAACCGTTAACTAGTCCGTATAGCGGCGAGACGCTGACGCAGATTGCCCAAGCCTCTCCGGCGGAGGCCGAGCTTGCGATCGAAACGGCTCATGAGGCATTCGCCGCATACGGCTTAATGCCCGCGTTCCGTCGCAGCCAGATTCTATATCGCGTTGCGGACATCATCGACCGGCGCAGAGAGGAGCTGGCGGCATTGGCGGCGCTGGAGGCGGCAAAACCGTTGAAGGCGGCCCGAGCGGAGATCGCCCGAACGATTGAAACCTACCGCTTTGCCGCCGAAGCGGCGAAAAGCATAACCGGAGAGCAGGTGGCGATGGACGCGGCCGAGGGCGGCCAAGGAAGAATGGGCTTCACTCTCCGTACGCCGATTGGGGTGGTAACCGCGATAACGCCGTTTAATTTCCCCTTTAACCTGGTGGCGCATAAGGTCGGACCGGCTTTGGCCGCAGGCAACGCCATCGTATTGAAGCCTGCGGAGCAAACTCCGCTCAGCGCGCTGGCGCTTGCGGATATGTTCTCCGAGGCCGGTCTTCCATCCGGAGTACTGAATATTGTCACCGGCGCAGGAGCGGAGCTTGGCGAAATACTGACCGCTCACCCCCTTGTGAAAAAAGTCAGCTTCACCGGCAGCCATACCGTTGGCGAGATCATTCAGCGGCAGGCGGGCCTGCGCCGAACGACGCTGGAGCTTGGCTCCAACGCGGCTCTGATTGTGGATAAGGGAACCGATATCGAGCCGATCATCGACCGTTGCGTAGCCGGGGCGTTCGGCTATAACGGACAGGTGTGTATTTCGTTGCAGCGGATTCTCGTTCACGCCTCGCTGTATTCCCGTTTTACGGAGCTGTTCGCGGCGGCAGCCTCCAGGCTTGTCGTCGGCTCGCCGCTAGAGGAGAATACCGACATTACGTCTCTGATCTCGGCCAAGGCGGCGAATCGGATCGCGGATTGGGTCGACGAAGCCGTCGCAGCGGGAGCTTCCATCGTAACGGGCGGACGAAGATCAACGGAGCAAGGGAATTCGATCTATGAGCCTACCGTCCTGAGGGACGTTCCCCGGTTCGCTAAGGTGTGGACAGAGGAGGTTTTCGGACCGGTCGCGGTGCTGGCTTCCTTCGAGAATCTGGACGAAGCGATCCGAGAGGTGAATGCTTCCCGGTATGGCCTGATGGCGGGCGTGTATACGCCTGACCTTAACAGCGCCTTCAAGGCGGCGCGCCAGTTGGAGGCGGGAGGCGTCGTCATCAACGATATCCCGACCTTCCGGGTTGACCAAATGCCTTACGGCGGAGTCAAGGACAGCGGCAAGGGTACAGAAGGGGTCGCATATGCGGTGCAGGAGATGACCCAGTTGAAGCTAATCGCCTTCAATCTTGGTTGAGCTGGATATCCGTAAGTATCTGACGGCAGACCCGTTCACCTCCATTCAGCAGGCCGAAGAAATCGCGGATCGGTTAGCAGATCAGCAGAACAACCTGCGATAGATCGCTAGAAGCACAGCCTTCAGGCCATCGTTGTCAATCTTTGATATAATTAAAGGAAATCCTTAATTGTCTGCCAACTGGAAAGAGAGTGGAGCTCGCATGAAAATCACGAGATGGGAAGGGTATGACCAGGTCGTATTCGAGCTGGAGGGAAGAGAAGGCTTCCTTGTATTGCCCGAAGGATTTGCAGAGGGAAGGCCGTGGATATGGCGGGCGGAGTTTTTCGGTTGCTTTGACTACGCGGACAGAGCTTTGCTTCGGGAGGGATACGTACTTGCCTACTATGGCCTGAGCAACATGTACGGGAGTCCGGCTGCCATTGATGGGATGAAGGGATTTCAGGATTTCGTGACGAGACTGTTCGGCCTAGCGGAGAAGGCTGCTCTTTTCGGCTTTAGCAGGGGAGGGCTATATGCGTTTAATTACGCTGCGACATATCCGGAGCGAGTCTCGCTTTTATATCTTGATGCGCCTGTGCTTGACATCCAGAGCTGGCCCGGCGGCCTAGGCGAGGGCGTCGGAGCAGAGAACGAATGGCAGGAATGCTTGGCGGCGTACGGATTAACGGAAGACGAGGCGCGCACAGCTAAAGTGTCGCCGCTGGACCGGGTGGAAGCCGTGGCCGCAGCTCGCATTCCGATCCTTGTCGTAGCCGGCGACTCTGACGACGTCGTTCCCCTAGCGGAGAATGCGGCGATTCTGGAGAAGCGATACCGGAAGCTGGGCGGAGCCCTCAAGATGATCGTCAAGCCAGGCATCGGGCATCATCCCCACAGTCTGGAGCAGCCGGAGGAGATCGTGGATTTTATTCGGGAGCATACGCAAATCAACAGGGACATATAGGTGTCCGGGCATGGTTGAATGAAAACGATGAGGTAAGCGCTACTGCGATCATTACGCAGAAGCGCTTTTTTTTGTCAATTATTTTCTAATAAATGTTAAAATATTCATAGGAAATAAGAAGAGGGGCGCTGCGCATTGATCAAAATAAGTGTCGTAATTCCCACCTACAATAATAAAAGGCTGCTCAACAACACGTTGGAATCGCTGAACGACCAGCTTGGCTTCGAGAGCGGCGGGTACGAGGTGATTGTCGTTGATGAAGGCTCGGACGACAACACCCGGAACGAGATCGGGGAAACACCGAGAACCTATCCCTTTCAGTATCACTATCTGGAGCGTACAGAAAACTCCTGCAGATCGAGGGTTCGCAATATCGGCTGGAGTAAAGCTCGGGGGGAGTTCGTCGCCTTTCTGGACTCCGACATGATTGTCGGCCGCAGTTACATTCGGGAGCTTGAGCGCTGCTTCGAGACTCAGCCGGACCTGCTCGTCGTTTCCTACCGTTTTATGCTGAAGGAGCCTGTAGCGTTGGCCGATGTCAGATCGGGCCGAATATTCGAAAGAAATTATCGCAAGTTGGAGTATCTGGAGGTGCGGCACTTCGACAGTCAGCTCTATTCGTTTAATCTGCCGACGCTCAAGCATCCTTGGCACTGCGTGTATTCCTGCAACATGGCGTTGCCCAAGGCAAGACTGGAGCAATTGGGGGGATTCGAAGAAAGCTACAAGGGCTGGGGAATGGAGGACACGGATATCGGCTATCGCTGCTACCGTCTGGGGATGAGCATTGTCTACAGCCCGGGTATGGACGCTTTGCATCAATACCATGGAGAAGCGTTCGGAGACTTGAAAAGCCAGAACAAAATGAGGGAGTGGGATCTGAATATTAAGCAGATGTATAAGCTTTATCCCCAGCTCCGCCGGGAGCTCCCCCGGTGGCGGCTCAACTACGCCTACGCTACCCGGAGAGTAGCCCCGATGCTGATGCGAAGGGAGCGGAATCGGAACGTGCACCGCCTCGCGTTACGGAAGGAAGAGGATCTTCCTTTCTTGAAAGCTCAAATTGCCGAGCTGTCGGCTCAGCCGGGCAATCTGATTATTGTGCGGGACGAAGTCGAATCGCTCGACTTCCATCTATGGGTTCAGCTTCTTGGTCATACACGAAGCGAGATCCGATACTTCCCGAGCTCCTATGTTTTCGACCCCCAGGAAATCAAGCGCTTCTTAGGACAGGTTTTCTCGTGGAAAAAGCTAGGCGTGCTCGCCTATCGGGGAATGCTGCTGGTCGGGAGCAGGTTCGTCCGCTCTTTCTATGACCGTTGATCCGTTGGATTGCCCTTCTTCCGATATTGCTTCGGGGTACAGCCGGCAATTCTGCGGAATAACGCGTGAAAAAACTTCATATCCGTGTACCCGACCCGATGGGCCACCTGCTGAACGGTTAGCCCGGTTGTCTCCAGCAGCTCGCAGCTGCGTTCTATGCGCAGCTGCTGGATATAGTGAGTAAAGGTATGCCCCGTAGCCGCTTTAAATCGCTGCTGAAGCTGGCTTACGCTCATGAAATAGGCATCGGCCAACGCATGCAGCAGCAAAGGCTCATGCACGTGCTGGTTGACGTGTTGAATGATCTCTTCAACCTTCTCCTTGCTGCTGTGGGGGATAGGAAGTTCGATCTGACTAGGTGTTACCGTCTGCGTTCGTTGCAGCAGCAGGAGGATCTGGAGAAGAATCGTCTTCAGCATCGTACGATGATTCGAGAAGCGCTGGTGATATTCCAAGTATGCCGTGTGAAATAGCTGGCCGAAACGATTGTGCCGATCTCTGTACTGGTACCAGGCTTTCATTCTTTCTTTAGGCGCGTACAGAATGCGGTACAGCTCGGAGTCCTGAGGAATCCAGTGCTTGACCTCCTCGATCGCCTCCAGCTTGAAAATGCAGTTGCAGATGACCAGAGGAGCCGTCGATTGCGGGGAGGAGGGCCGGAACACATGAGGCGTTCCGACCGGCAGCAGGAACAAATCCTCCTTCTGCACCGGAATGACCTCGTCGCCGATATGCTGGAAGCCATGCCCTTCCTCCACAAGGCAAAGCTCGATAAAGTCATGTTGATGGAATTTGACCTTGAAGGATTCCGTCTCGCGGTTTACGAATATCGGGAAATCCGGTTCAAAGAAGCGTTCCCCTCCCAGCATTTGAATCATAGCTGTCCCCCGCCTGTTGATGTTAACCCCATCTTACCTCTTCTTTCTCCAAAAGCAAGTGCGATTCGTGAATCAACCTATAAAATCCACGTGATCACCCCATATATCATCCCTTTCATGCTTTTATAATGAACATGAAATGAAAGCGCTATCCCGATAGAATGGAGTTTTCGCTCATGTTACCTGCAAGTCTTACTGTAAATTACGAACCGCACCCGATAAATGTAGATAGCCCCATTCCCAAGCTGAGCTGGAAGCTGGAGTCCGGGGAATCCGCTCAATATCAGACCGCCTACCGCATTCAAGCGGCTACCGAGCCTTCCCTTCTTTCTCTCGAGCAACCGGATCTGTGGGATAGCGGCCGCATCGATTCCTCGGAATCGATTCATGTTCCGTACGGAGGGAGCAAGCTGATCTCCGGTCAGAGGTGCTTCTGGAGAGTTCGCGTATGGGACAAGCTGGACCGTCCGTCAGCGTGGAGCGATGTCGGATATTGGGCCATGGGACTGCTTGAACGCTCTGCATGGGGCGGTGAATGGATCGGTCGGGTGATTTCTCCAGAGGAAGCCTATCCGTCGGTCACCTACCTGAGAAAATCCTTTGCAACGGATCGTCCGATCAGACAGGCTACGGTGTATGCCAGCGCCTTGGGCTTGTATCGTCTCAGACTCAACGGCGAGCCCGTGGGAGGCGATCGTTTCGCTCCGGGATGGACGGACTATCATACCCGCACTCAATACCAGGCTTACGACATTACCTCCATGCTTGCGGAAGGAGACAACACGATCGGCGTACTGCTCGGTACGGGGTGGTATGCGGGAACCGTCGGGATGATGGGACGCAGGGTTTACGGCACAAGTCCGCAGCTGTTGGTGCAGTTGAATGTGGAATATACGGATGGATCGCGTCACAGCATTGTGACGGACGGCTCATGGCGCTTAAATACGGGGGCGATCGTATATTCCGATATTATTAAAGGGGAGAAGCAGGATACGAGGCTGGAGCCGCAGGGCTGGGACCGCCCCGGCTTCCATGAGGAGGGCTGGGCGGAGGCGCACACGTTCGAGTTTTACGACGGTCTGCTAGTCGCTCAGCAGGAGCCGCCGATTCAAGTGGTGGAAGCGCTGTCTCCCGTCTCCGTTCATGCTGCGGGCGCAAACCGCTGGGTGTACGATCTCGGCCAGAACATAGCGGGCTGGACACGGTTGCGCGTTGCGGGTGCAGAGGGACAGGTGGTTACGGTCAGGCACGCGGAGATGCTCAACGCCGACGGGACCTTGTACACCGCGAATTTGCGTAAAGCGATACAGGATGATATCTTTATCCTTCGCGGCGAGGAAGTGGAGTGGCTGGAGCCTGAATTTACGTATCACGGCTTCCGCTACGTCGAAGTAGAAGGATTGCCGGATGCGCTGCCCGCAGATCATTTGCTGGGTCAGGCTGCGTATTCCGCTAATCGGAAGGCGGGAGATTTCGAGACGTCCAATCCTGAGATAAACCGCTTATACGCGAATATCGTATGGGGTCAGAAGGGCAATTTCTTCAGCGTTCCGACCGATTGTCCGCAGCGGGACGAACGGCTGGGCTGGACGGGCGACGCGCAGGTCTTCGTCCGAACGGCGACCTACAATCAGAACGTTGCCGCCTTCTTCCATAAATATATGCAGGATGTCATCGATGCCCAGCGCGAGGACGGGGCCTTCCCCGATACGGCGCCGGATGCGAACTGGTCGGAGTTCAAGAAAGTATCCAGCGCCAATTGGCACGCCCCGGATAATGCAGGCTGGGGAGACGCAGGGATCATCATTCCTTGGACGATCTATATGATGTACGGCGACAAGGAGATTTTAACGAAGCATTACGACGCGATGAAAAGATGGATCGACTATTGCAAGGGGACGAGCGATGGGTTGATTCGTCCGGATTACGCCAATCATGCAGACTGGCTGTCGATCCGGGCGGATACGCCCAAAGAGGTGCTCGCGACCCAATACTTCGCTTACAGCACCCGATTGTTTGCGGAGATCGCGAAGGTTGTCGGCCGGGAGGAGGATGCCGAGGCTTACGGAGAACTGTTCCGTCAGATTACGCAGGCCTTCCTCAACCGCTTTATGAATCCGGAAGGAATTATTCACGGCGACACGCAGACCGTCTATGCCATGGCGCTATACTTCGAGATGCTGCCGACGGAATGGCGAGGGAAGGTCATTAACCGCCTTAAGGAATTGATCCGGGCCAATGACAATCACCTGTCGACGGGGTTCCTCGGGGTGGGGTGCTTGCTGCCGGCATTGACGGAATATGGGGAATCGGAGCTCGCCTATACGCTGCTGCATCAGGAGACATTCCCCTCCTGGCTCTACTCCGTTAGGCACGGGGCAACGACGATTTGGGAACGGTGGGACGGATGGACGGAGGAGGGCGGATTTCAATCTCCGTCGATGAACTCCTTTAACCATTACTCGCTGGGCTCCGTCGGAGAATGGATGTTCAGATATGCCGCCGGGATCGAGGCTGATCCTGCATCGCCCGGGTTCAAGCATATCAAGCTTCGTCCTTGCCCGGGAGGAAAGCTGAGCTACGTGAAGGCGAGCTACGAAAGCCTGTATGGGCGAATCGAATCCCATTGGCGAGTCGGCCCGGAGGGCTTTGCGCTTGAGGTGCTGATCCCGCCCAATACGACGGCTATGGTAGTGCTTCCCGCTCCGGCGAATCGCACAGACGGAGACGGACTGGAGCCGGGAGAGACGACGTATCGTGTTGGATCGGGACGGTATGCGTTCGAATGTTGACCAACGGGTTTTACACTGATTCATCAGTTTAACCATAGCACCAACAACCACAGGGAGGCTGTCATCATGATTAAGGGAAAAAGGGTCTGGGCTTTGTTGCTTACCGGTTTGCTCGTATTTATCGCCGCTTGCGGCGGGAATAGCAAAGAAAATAGCGGTGCTCAACCATCCGCGACAAGCTCTGCAAGTGCATCTTCAAGCCCAAGCGAAGGCGGCAAGAAGGACAACGTCGAGCTTCGCATCATGTGGTGGGGATCTCAAGCTCGGCATGACGCGACGTTAAAAGTAATCGATCTGTTCGAGAAGAAATACCCCTATGTCAAGATCAACGCGGAATTCTTGGGAGCGGACGGGTACTGGGATAAGCTGAACACCCAGATTGCCGGGGGCAGCGCGCCGGACTTGATCCAGCTGGGCAACAATTACCCGGACTACGTTACTCGCGGCGCCCTGCTGGACATCGATTCCTATCTGGGCAACGCAATCGACCTAAGCAACTTCGACGAAGCGATTGCTTCGAGCGGGAAGTTTAACGGCAAACAATACGGCGTGAATCTAGGCTCGAATGCGCTCGGTATCGTCTACAATACGGAATTGATCAAGAAGGCCGGGCTGGAGCCGCCGAAGGCCGGCTGGACGTGGGAAGAGATGGAGGCTTACAGCAAGCAGTTGGTTGAGAAGCTGGGCAACGGCAACTACGCTTTCGCCGACCAATCCGCATTCACGCACTATGTAGGCCACTATGTGCGTCAGAACGGGAAAGCGCTTTATAACGGGACGGACGTCGGTTTTGACGAACAGGATATGACGGGCTGGTACGAGATGTGGGAGAGGTTCCGCCAAGAGGGGATCATTCCTCCTGCCACGAAGGCCGCAGCGTATTTGGAGGTTTCCCCGGACAACTCCATGCTGGTCGAAGGAAAAGTCGCGATGTCCGTCATCTGGTCGAATCAATTGGTCGCTTTCCAAGGCGCGATGCAGGACGAGCTTCAGATGATCCCGTTGCCGACGGGCGGAAGCGAGAAGGGGATGTGGATTCAGCCTAGCCAATTCATGGCGATCGGCAAGGATTCGAAAAATCCCGAGGAAGCGGCAATGTTCATCAGCTTCTTCGTCAACGATCCGGAAGCGACGGCGATTCTCGGAAGCGACCGGGGAATCCCGGGGTCCAGCGTCGTTCGCGAAGCTCTGAAGGGGAATGCCGATCCTGTCGTGCTTAGAACCTATAATTATCTCGACGTCGCTGCCCAACAAGCGCGCGATATGGATATGGAAATGCCGAACATTGCGCAATGGGATGCCGCTCTGAGGAATGCCGCGCAGAAGGTCGCATTTGCGAAAGCGTCCGTGGCGGATGCCGCCGCTGAAACGGTAAAGGCGGCGAAGGAAGCGATTGCGAAGTCGAAATAAAAGTCAACCATGGGAGGGACCGTATTTGAAACCGTCTGCCAATCCTCTGCGAATACGACACTATTTCATAAGGCTCTGGAAGAAAAATGCGGTCGCCTGCCTTTTTCTACTGCCTTGGTTTATCGGAATCTTCGTGCTGACGCTTGGCCCGATGGTCAGCTCGTTCTATCTTTCCTTTACGCAGTACGATGTGCTGACCCCGGCCAAGTGGATCGGCACCGCCAACTACGAGAAGATGTTCCTCGACGATCCGCGTTTCCTGCAATCGTTAAAGGTAACCCTCACCTACGTTCTGGTCTCGGTGCCGCTTAAGCTCGGATTTACGCTTGCGGTGGCGATGCTGCTTAACAAAGGGCTGAAAGGCCTGCGCTTGTACCGAACGATCTATTATATCCCGACCCTGCTCGGGGGGAGCGTAGCAATCGCCGTGTTGTGGCGGCAAATGTTCGGCGGAGACGGTTTATTAAACCGTTTCCTGCTGAACGTGTTCGGGGTCGAAGCGCCGGACTGGATTTCGGACCCGTCCTATGCGTTGTATTCGATCGTGGCTTTGACCGTATGGCAGTTCGGCTCCTCGATGATTATTTTCCTGGCGGGGCTTAAGCAGATTCCGCAGGACCTCTACGAGGCGGTCGAGGTCGACGGAGCGGGGAAATTCCGCCGTTTCATCAGCATTACGTTCCCTATGCTATCGCCGGTCGTCTTCTTCAACCTGATCATCCAGCTGATCGGCTCGTTCCAGGCGTTCACGCAGTCGTTCATCATCAGCAAAGGCACAGGCGGCCCGATCGATTCCACCTTGTTCTACACGCTCTATTTGTACCAGAAGGGATTCTCCCAATTTGAAATGGGCTATGCGTCGGCTATGGCCTGGATCTTGCTTGTGGTGATCGGTCTCTTCACCGCCGTTATTTTCGGTACCTCGAAATATTGGGTGCACTATGCGGATGGGGGACGATCCTAATGACAGTATACTCCAAGAATACGGCTTGGCTGGTTCATGTCTTTGTTCTGACGATGGGCATTGTGATGCTTTACCCGATTCTATGGCTGATCAGCAGCTCCTTCAAGCCAGACGAGCTGATATTCTCCAATCAAAGCCTGATTCCGACCCAAGTGACCTTCGACAACTATATTAAAGGCTGGGCAGGCATCTCCAAGACGGGCTTCGGAACCTACCTGCTGAACTCCATTCTGTTATGCGTGCTGGCGGTCATCGGCAATCTGATATCCTGCTCTATGGCGGCTTATGCATTCGGGCGCTTGAACTTTTCCTGGAAGAAGGTTTGGTTCGCCCTCATGATGGTGACGATCATGCTGCCGCATCACGTCACGATTATTCCGCAATATGTGTTGTTCCACCAACTGGACTGGATCGATTCTTTAAGTCCGCTGTTTGTGCCCAAATTGCTGGCGACGGATGCCTTTTTCGTATTCCTGATGGTGCAGTTCATTCGCGGAATACCGAAGGAATTGGATGAGTCGGCGACCATCGACGGCTGCGGCTCCATACAGATCTATTGGCGCATGATTCTGCCGCTGGCGCTGCCGGCCCTGATCACGACGGCCATCTTCACCTTCATCTGGACGTGGGACGACTTCTTCAGTCAATTGCTCTATTTGAATTCTCCGGGGAAATATACAGTTCCGCTCGGATTGCGATTGTTCCTGGATTCTTCGGGCCAATCCAATTGGGGAGCGATGCTCGCGATGTCGGTCGTATCCTTGATTCCGAGCATGCTGATCTTTTTCTCCTTGCAAAAATATTTCGTGGAAGGCATATCGACGACGGGAATTAAAGGCTGAGAAAAGGAGAGATTACGGTGACGATTCAAGCAAGCGGAAGCGTAGAGAAGTGGGGGGTGTTCGAGCTCCCGCTTCGCGGGCCGAGCACAGGCAACCCCTTCCGCGACCATTCCGTACAGGCGGTATTCCGTTTCGGCGGACGAGAGGTTAAGGTTAACGGCTTCTACGATGGCGAAGGCAAGTACCTAGTCCGGTTCCTGCCGGATCGGGAGGGCGAGTGGAGCTACGAGACGATCAGCGCTACCGCCGAGCTAAACGGCGTGTCGGGCCGCTTTGAATGCGTGCCGCCATCGGCGGGCAATCGCGGGCCGGTTCGGGTTCGCGACGCCTATCATTTCGCCTATGAGGACGGCACGGTGTATCACCCGTTCGGCACGACCTGCTACGCCTGGATCCATTTCGGGGAGGAGATGCAGGAGCAGACGCTGCAGTCCTTGTCCGGCGCGCGATTCAACAAGCTGCGCATGTGCGTGTTCCCGAAGCACTACGCGTTTAACACGATCGATCCGGACATCTATCCGTTCGAGCAGAAGCCGGAAGGCGGCTTTGACTTAACCCGCTTTAATCCGCTTTTCTTCGCGAAGCTGGAGAGGCGCATTCTGGACCTGCAGAAGCTGGGAATAGAGACGGATTTGATCTTGTTCCATCCCTATGATGAAGGGCACTGGGGCTTCGACCGCATGGATGCCGCCGTCGACGACTTCTATTTGCGCTATGCGATTGCTCGTCTGGCTTCGATTCGCAGCGTATGGTGGTCGCTGGCCAACGAGTACGATTTCATGAAGGAGAAAACGCTGACCGATTGGGATAGGCTGTTCCGGATTGTACAGGAGGAAGACCCGTATTCCCATCTGCGTTCTATCCATAACGGAACCCGAATGTACGACCATGGCAGCATTCGCTTCTATGACCATGCCAAGCCGTGGGTGACGCATCTGAGCGTCCAGCATTGGGACGTAACGCTGCCTCCGATCTGGCACAGGCAGTATGCGAAGCCGATGGTGATCGATGAATGCTGTTACGAAGGCAATCTGCCGCAGCGCTGGGGCAATATTACCGCAGAAGAGATGACCCGGCGATTCTGGGATTCGGTCGCGCGGGGCGCGTATTGCGCCCATGGAGAAACCTATGCGGATCCGGAGAACGATATCTGGTGGGCGAAGGGCGGCAAGCTGCACGGCTCCAGCCCGGAGCGAATCGCGTTCCTCCGGGAAATTCTGGAGGAGGCGCCCGACAACTGCTCGCCGATTCCTCAGATTTACGATGTGCCAACCATCGGCGTAGAAGGAGAGTATTACTTGCAATATTTCGGCCTTCACCGTCCTTGCTATCGCGACATTCCTCTTCCCGAGGAAGCCGAGTTTGCCGTCGATATTATCGACACATGGGCGATGACCGTAACCAAGGTCGAAGGAACCTTCTCGGGGCTGAGCCGCGTGGAATTGCCGGATAAGGTGTATCAGGCCGTTCGCATCCGCAGGATCAAGTAGATTCGCCGATCGTGTTCAGCGTATTCGGCAGAAGCTGCTGCAGCACGTATTGCGCAGTCTCTGCGGGATGCGAGAGCGGAAATTGATGAGCGTAAGGCAATAGAGTTCTGCGCAGCCCGCGGAACGGCTGCGGGATATCGGAGCGGACGTCTTGAGTTCCCCATGCAACGGAAACCTTGTCCGCGCTCCAGCGGCTTGGATGAAGGCGGGGCCTTCTCCGATCGGCGAGCGCGGACATAACCTCGGCAGTCGTTGTACGAATACGGGGAGACTTCATGTCGGCGCGTAATCCCGCCAAGTAGCCTTCCGGAATCTCCCCCTCGCTAACGAAGCTTCCGGAGGAAAGCAATCTCCTGCGCAAAGACCCGAGGGACAGGATACGCAGCAACGCTTGCGTAACCGGGGAGAATCTGAAGGACGGACTGACGGGCTCCAGTACGGGCTGGAGCAGAACGGCGCGTTCTATGCGATCTCCCATTGTCTCCAGCATTCGGCCGGCAAGGTAGCCTCCGAAGGAATGCCCGACGAGCACGACCTTGGAGTTCAGACTGCGGATCAGGCCCTCCAGCGCTTGCTCGAACCCTCGCAGAACCGAGCGGTCGTGATGGAAGGGAGAGCGGCCGAATCCCGGAAGATCGGGAAGGATGACAGGATGCCCCTGATCGGACAGATGCTGCGCAAGCGGCATGAGCGGCAAGGAATGGCTGAAGGTGCCGTGTACAAGAACGATCGGGGTCCCTTGTCCGGGGCTTTCCAGCGTGACCATGCCTGCTCTTGTTCGTGGCTGGAAACGCGCAGGGAATCGAACCGGCTCGCGCGCGAGCCGATAATCCAGATCTGCGATAACCAAGGGCAACGTGGATCGCTCCAGCGAGAGAGGCATGCCGCTCGCCGCCGCAATATCGTCCTTGGCTTCGGTCGGATAATCGGAATTCACGATAAAATCGAGGGATTCCTTAGGAAGTCCGACCAACCGGCCCCCGCCGAGGCCGAGCAGCCTCTTGACGAGAGGGAAGGGGACGCTTCCCTTCGGACCGCCCACGCGCGTCTCCTTAGCGATCAGCCGGATCAGCTCGATCATATCGGGGCTGTCTTTTTGCCGGTCCAGCAAGTAGTAGGTCCGGTTCGCCGGATGCGCTTCCCCCGCCAGGGCGGCAATGAGCTTTGCCACATGATCTACATGCACAAGAGGGAGCCAATAGCTGCCGCCGCCCGGCACCAGGGGCATCAGCTTCCTGCGTACCGCGTCAACCAGAAGGCCTAGCCCACCGGTCTGCTCGGTAACGCCTGTTACGGAGTCGCCTACGACGACGCTCGGGTTGATCACCGACAAGGGAATCTGCAGAGCTTGAAGCTCCTGTCGGATGAGAAGATCGGCTTCGAACTTCATTCTCTCGTAGGCGGGCTCTCGGCGGCTTGGTTCGGCCGGCTTTCTATTCTCCCAATCGTCCGAATAGGGGGATTTATACCCCACGACATGGATAAAATGACTTAACCGTTTCGCGGCATGAAGGGTTCGGGCAAGCTCGGCGATCTCGCGGGCAGCCCCCAGAAAAACCCTCTCTGCCGCTTCCTCCTTCAACTGAATGTCCATAGGCCCGCCCGCGTGAACAATGAGGTCTGCCGTCAACACCCGTTGCAGATCGTCGGGCGAGAGGCCTAACGAAGGCGAGGTGAGATCGCCTTGCACCGGGTGGATGGAGGTGAAGTCATGCCATCCGATCCCCTTCAACCCCTCAAACAGCCTGTCTTTGGAGCGCGCGAGCACGAAAAGCTTGTGACCCGCCTTGGCTAGCTCCGCCACTGCATATTTTCCGATATAGCCGCTGCCGCCCGTAATAAATATCGAACTCATCCCGGAGAATCCCTCTTTTCATCTTATAGTACTGATTAGTGCTAATTAGGGGTAAAAAAATTACTTCAGCAAAAATGCCAAAGCATGGAGAACGCGAGGCAAGAGCGTCTCGTCCTGCTGGGTATGCTGCAGGAACAAGCCGCCTTCGATCATGGATACGATCATGACGGCAATTTGCGATACCGGCAGCTCGGAGCTGAACTCCCCGCGAGCGATCCCCTCGTGAAGCAACCTCTCTATCGTTGCGATCTGATTATGGAAGAAATGGCTGATTTCCTCTCTTACGAAGCGGCTTTCCCGATTCGTCTGAACATATAGGGTGAGAAAGGGGCAGCCGCCGAGACTGTCGGGTCCTTGGTCGGCCAGCAAGGAAGCGAACCGGCGAAGCCGTTCCGCGACGGCAAGCTGCGACTGACCGGCGATTTCGGCAATGACCTGCTCATAGCGGTCGATCATCTGTGTGACGATAGCGCTCAGGAGCTCCTCCTTGCTCTTGAAGTGGTAATAAATATTCGTCTTGGACACTTTGCTCGCGGCTACGATCTCATCCATGCTGGTCATGGGATAGCCCTTCTCCAGGAAAAGGCCGGTTGCGATACGGATCACGATATCGCGGTTGGAAGGCTTTGATTTTTTCGTCATACTAGAACTATACAGTACTAAATGTAGGTAGTCAAACTTTATCATTTCTCCTATCGCCCTACATCCCGGGCTTAATGCTATAATAGCTTACATAAAGCCTGCTCCGTCGCAGTTCGGGCAGGTCGAGCTGGCGAGTCGGGAGGTGGAGGGCCACCGTGGATACTGGATTATGGATGTCGATCCTATTGTTTCTCGCAGCGGGGCTGATGGGCTTCGTCACCGTGCTGTCCTATCGCAAGCGTCAGCTGCATGTTGCGCGAACGATGATCCTGGTGATGCTCGCCGCGGCCTTCTATGCGGTCGGATATGGACTGGAGCTGATGAGCCGAAGCCTGAGCGGCGTTAAGCTTTCGCTTCAGATTCAATACCTGGGGATTCCGTTCGTTACCGTGCTATGGCTGCAGCTGGTCATCCAATTTACCGGAGTCACGGTGCGCATGCGTAGACGTCTGGCTTTGCTCCTGTTTATCATCCCCATGTTCACCTTTCTCTTTCACCTTACGAACGAATGGCATCATCTTATCTATACCGATTACATCCTTAACGACAGCGGAAGCGTACCGCTGTACCATACCGCCAAGGGTCCCTGGTACGCTGTTCATGCGATTTATAACTATTCTATTCTGGCGTGCGGCATCGGCTTGATCGTGCCGATGTATTGGCGATCGCTGCCTTTTGTGCGGAAGCAAATCTTCGTGCTCATTCTGGGAGCGATAGCGCCCGCTTTCTTTAACTTGGCTTATGTCTTCGGCAAAAATATCGATTTTACGCCGTTCGGATTTGCGATATCGGGCATCGTGTTCGTGTGGGGCATCTTCCGCTTTAACCTGATGAGGCTGACGCCGCTCGCTCTGGCCAAGGTGTTCGACACGATCCGGGACGGCGTTGTCCTGCTGGATTACGAGGACCAGATTGTCAGCTACAATGTCGCGGCCGAGGAGGTTTTTCCCAGATTGGCCGCCATATCCGGCTATCCTGTGCCTGGTAAGGACGTGCTGTCGGATATTCCGGGCTTGCCGGAACGATTATCGGCGGCGAACGGCAAGGAAGATCGTTTTCCGCTCCAGCTTGCGCAGGGGAACCGCCTCAGGCATTACATCTGCAGTCTTTCCAATATCGGGGACGAGGGACGAACTCCTATTGGCAAAATTCTCATGTTCAACGATATTACGGAGCTGATGGAGAACGAGAGCCGCTTGCGCGAGACCGCGCGTCAGCTTTCCGAGCTTAACGCCTTTAAGGACAAGCTGTTTACCGTGGTAGCTCACGACATTCGCGATCCGATTGCGCATCTGGTCAGCCTGACCGAGCTGATGAGCGAGGAGCCGGCGGATTCCAACCTTCTCCAAGCCGAGGTGTTTCAAGAGATGCAGGGGCAAGTGCGCAGCACGTTCCATCTGGTCGACAACCTCCTGGACTGGTATCGCAGTCAGAACGGAGAGGTGTCCTTCCGACCGTCGGGGTGGAGCCTGCAGCAGGTTGTTCGGCAAGCCCTCGCCCTTGCCGGGGCAAGGGCGGGGATGAAGCGGATCGAGATGACGGAGAACGTCGATGAGGCGCTGACGGTGTTCGCCGACAAGGAAATGCTTGATCTCATCCTGAGAAATCTGCTGTCGAACGCGATCAAGTTCACCGGAATCGGAGGGAAAATCGAGATTGGCGCCGCGCTGGACGATCAGGTGGTGACCGTGTCGGTCAAAGACAACGGTGCGGGAATCGACGAGGAGACGTCCGCGCTGCTGCGCCAAGAGGAGCTATTCTTCAAGGAGCGTGGCGCTGAGGGCGAAGGCGGGGCCATGCGATTCGGTCTGGTGCTGACCCGCGAGTTCCTGCGGATTCACGGCGGAAGGCTTGGATTCAACAGCGTTCCGGGAGCGGGGACGAATTTTACATTCACGCTGCCTGGTTATGCAAGCAGGGAGAATACGGAGCACGAAAAGGAAGCGGAGGTGGGCTGACGATGAAGGTCATCCTGGTGGACGATGAACCTGTCATGCATCTGATTATGCGGAAAATGCTGGATAAGCTCCCGGAGGTCACTGTGGCTGCGGCATTCACCGACACGCGCTCCGCTGCCGCTTATCTGAGCGAGAATGCGGATATCGGCATTGCCTTCGTCGATATCTCCATGCCCGAGGAGGGCGGACTAAGCTTCGCCGCCAAGATGGAGAATACGGGCAACGGAGCCCAGATTGTGTTCGTCACCTCGCACAAGAAGTACGCCTTGGAAGCGTATGACTTGTCCGTAGTCGATTACTTGATTAAGCCGGTATCCCAGGAGCGGCTGGAGCGAACGGTGAATCGCGTGCGTGCGGGACGGGACTCCTTGCGCGGGCGGCCTAGCCGCGAGGTCGCGTCCGGAGAGGTGTCGGAGCTTGTCATTACAACGCTGGGCGACTTCGCGATTCAGAACAAGTCCGGCCGGGTGAAATGGATCTCGAACAAAAGCGCGGAATTGTTCGCGTATCTGCTGCTCTATCGAGGCAAACGGGTCGCGCGCTCGCGTCTGGTGACCGATATTTTCGGCGGAATGACCCGGGAGAATGCAGAGAAATATTTGAATACGGCCGTCTATCAGCTGCGGAAGTCGCTGGAGCCCTTCGGCATGAGGGAAACGATCCGATCGGAGAATGACGGTTATGTTCTGGAGCTGGGCCGCGCGACCATCGATTACGAGGAATTCGAGCGGCAGGCGAGTCAATTCTCCCATGTAGAAGCCGGCAACGCGGAGCATCTGCTGCAAGTCGAGAGGCTGTATACGGGGGATTTGTTCGGAAGCAAAGCCTACGTGTGGGCGGTGCATGAGACGGAGCGTCTTGCTGAGCTATATGCATCCTTCGTGCAGCGATTGGCCGAAGCTCTGACCTCCATTGGAAGCTTGACGGCGGCTTTCAAGCTGCTTGTCAAGCTGCATGCCCGCAATCCTCTGGATGAGGAGATTGTGAGCCGACTGATGAAGATTCACGCGCAAGAGGGCAACAAGAAGGGGCTGACCGCCCAGTATACGGACTACGTCAAGCTGCTGAACAGAGAGCTGGGCATTCGTCCTTCCAGATCGTTGATTCTCCTGTATGACTCCTTGATCATGAAGCTGTCTGATAGCAGAAAATAATAAATTCAGGAAAACGAGAGAAACGATAGAGTAAGTATCTGTACGATTCCGTATAGATATTTACTTTTTTTATTTTACTCGATATAATCGCTTTATCTAGACGCTTTCGTACAGAAAGGGGTGATGGAAATGCCTAAGATTCTTGCAACGGAAGAGCAATGGATTGAAGCGGGAATGGCTTATTTCGCGAAGGGCGGGGCGGAAGCGCTGGTCGTGGAGAAAATCGCGGCCGAGCTCGGAACGAGCAAGAGCAGCTTCTATTGGTACTTCAGCAATCGCGGGGTTTACCTGCAACGCATCGTGGAGGAATGGACGGCGAGATCGACCACCCAAGTGATGGAAATCTCGGTGCAAGCGCCTAAGGCGGAGGAGCAGCTTCAATCTATGCTCCGGCAGATGTTCTCGGTTACCGGGAAGGGGGATTTTCTCTTTTACCTGCGTAAGCTCGCTTTGCAAGAGCCTTCTTACGCTTCCGTATTGCAGAGAATCGAACAAGCGAGAATGGATCACGCGAAGGAGCTGTTCATTCGTCGGGGCTTCCCCGACGAGCGGGCCTCGCACCTCTCATGGATGCTCTACCATTATTACTTGGGCTGGTATGAACGCCATAAGAACGTGACCCAATCCGCTGCCGAGGTGGAGCGTCATCTGGACAGACTTCTGGCGGAGTGGAGCCTTGACGAAGGAGGGGACGGGAAATGACCGAGGCTTTGGCATGGGGGACGTCAGGCGTGCTGCTCGGGATTGCTCTCCTGCATGTGTACTGGTTGCTGGGCGGAAGGAAAGGACATGAGGCGGCAGTTCCCCATACGGGGCAGCGGCCGCTCTTCCGGCCTTCCAAGCTGGCTACGGGAATCGTAGCTTTGCTGGCGGCGTTAGCTGCCTGGTTCGTATTGGAGTGGGCCGGAATTCGAAGGGGGATCTTTCCTTCTGCGGTGCTGCCCTACGGAGGATGGGCGTTAACGGCCGTATTTCTCCTTCGGGCAGTGGGCGACTTCAAGTGGCTTGGCTTGTTCAAAAGCCGGAAGGGAACGACGTTCGCCAAATGGGATACGCTGCTGTACTCGCCTCTGTGCCTGACGATAGGCGTCGGGCTGCTTGCAATTGCTTGGCTCCGTATGCAGGCGTAACGCCGGCTCTTTACTTTTCTTCCGGGAGTTCTCGGCTGCGAGCATACTCTTCCAGCAATTCGAGGGCCGGCTCGAAGTCCGGTTCGAGGCTGAGGAGGTTACGCAGATAGCCTTCGGCTTGATCGACTCGATCGAGCATATGGCAACATAGCGCCAGATTGTACGAGGTGCCAATATACCCGCCGTATAGCCGAGCTGACTGCTTGAAGTAGAAGATTGCACGCTCGTAAGACTCCAACTCATACAGCAGGGAGCCGAGCTGAAAGGCCAGATCCCGCTTCTCTCCCAGCGGATAATAAAGCTGCCACACCTGGTCGACCGCGTCTAGCATCGCGGTCTTCTCACGGGGAGAGGCCTGTTCGGCCAGCTCCATCAGTCTCGGATAGTAGTGCGAGAACTGATGCGCATCGTACAGACTCAACCGCAGATAGGCCAGCAAATCTTCAATCAACATCTCGGTTATGCTGCGCTTGGCATGACTAATGACGCTGTAGAAATCATCCGGTCCGAATTCCGCGACCAAACGGCGATAAGCCCTTGCGGTCTCTCTATAGCGTATCGCATCGCTTGCCATGAACAGCGCTCCGACATTCACGTGGTTGAAGCCGATGTCGGGAAATAAGGCAATACCGCCTTCGGCTTCGCATATCGCTTTGAAGGCGTGATAGTTGACGGATAGAGAAACGCTGCCATGCCGGACCAGCTCCGGGGGATTCGCGCTTAGAAGATCGCCGATGAGGTGGCTGCCTTTGTCGGCGGTCAGCAGCAGCAGGCCGCTCTCGCCGGACAGGGCGCGCAGCCGACGCAGGCAACGCAGCCCGATTGCGGGATACAGCAGGTAGCCGTTATCCGTGGAGGCGGAGTAACGGTCAAGCAAGCTTGCCAATTCGGGCTCGGGATAGGGAGGCTCCGTGCACCTTCTGCGCAAGTAGCGGGCTTTAACCTTCTTAAGCGCTTGGGCCGGCTCCGACTCGTCTACAGGCTCTGCGGTCTCCAGCGTAACGAGGCAATGAGACAGAGTTCCCTTGTGCACATAGTAAAGATCCTGGGGAAGGCTATCCAACACATAATTGGCAATGACCACGAGAGGAGAGCCAAGGCTGTTCGCACGGAGGGTTGTCCCGCTTAGCAGAAGCGTAATTTCCTCAGTCTGCTGCGCGTCGAAGAGAGCCATATCCAGCAGGCCTTCGCTCCAATAACGCTCAAAGGACGGATGCCGCCGCCAAAACTCCAGGTTGCTTGTCGTAAAATCGGTTAAGACATAGCGGAAAGATTGAAGAGGCAGATCGCATTCTTGGCAGAGGGCGCTCAGCCGGGTCAAGAAATGATAGGCGAATCGTCCTGACCCGGCTCCTAGCTCGCAGATGTACAGCGGCTCATTCGGAAGCGAGGAAGCGGCGGTCATTCTCTGCCGATCCTGCAGGAAAGCGAATACCAGCTCGGCATAGCAATTCGCCATGACCGGATGGCTTGTCACGTAATGAGGTACTTCGCCGTTGCGCCATGCCTCGACGCCCTTCCGGGAGAAATATTGATTCTGATAGTCCCACAGTCTCGACTGCGATAATCTGACGTTCACTTCCAGCGTCTGCATAGCGCCTCCGTCCAGGATGACCTCTTAATTACGGTCTTGCATTCAGTGATTAACAATTGTCTTAGTGCGGTCGAGGAGGCGGGGAGCCTCTTCTTCGTTTTTTCTTGATATGCCGGTTATCCGAATCCGAATCGCTATGTTCCGACTTGGAATCTCTATCGCTATCGGATTCATTGTCAACCCGATCGCTGTCTTCCGAATCCTGCGCTCTGTGTCTTTTGTCGACTCGAATTCCTGCGGCTACGGCAGCCGCTGCAGCGGAATGAAATGCCGAATAATTGGTTGAGCCGCTGCCATTGCCTGCTTTAATGCTATGGAACAGGGGGTGGAGTCCCTTGTCGTCCTTTCTTGCATCATTGACCAGTGAAAGGTTTCTGGAACGAACCTGTCCTTCCGGGAAACCGGCACTGCCGCCTTTATTCAGCTTATGCTCCAGTGCGGCGGCTTTTCCCTCCGGATTTGTCAAGTCCAGCGTCTTGTATCTTCTTTCATCTTGCCAGAGATCAAACTGACCCTGACTCTCACGGTTTAATCTTCTCCTCACCCGGGCGGGGAAGCCCTTGCCTCCTCTACTCAGCAGATCCCGAAATGCTTGAGGGACGGCCGTATTGAATTTTTTGCGGTAGGCCGCGTAAGGAAGGGGGGGCGTATACTTGGCAGCACGTTTCTGGCCGGGTGCTCTGCCTGATTGATTTAAGGGGATAATTCTGCGATGTGCTGCGAATAGGATGCGATTGCTTCGCACAGAAACGACGCCGTCACGATCCCGATGCATACCGGCAAGCCTGGAGAAGGTTTCGCCGGATGCTCCTTTTCCACGCCCCACCTCTTGTGCAAAGGTATCGGAAAGCTCCTTTTTATCTTCGATTTCACTGCGTGCGATGGGTTTCCTGACGCTTTGAATTCTCTCGAAAGCTTGGGCGAAGTTGTCGCTATCCATGCCGGAGTCCTCATCGGACGACGACTCCTCCAGAACCTCTCGCACATACTTGGCGGGCGACTTCCCTACCTTGCTGCGCTCTGCATCCACAAGGACTCTTCTGTCCTTGGATTCTTGGCCGTCCGAGTCATCCGCAACATCGTCATCATCATCCGCAAGCTTAGGCCAACCATCGTCATCATCATCGTCATCATCCCGTTCATCATCCGCAAGCGCAGGCCCGCCATCATCATCGTCATCGTCCCATTGGTCATCCGCAAGCGCAGGCCCACCATCATCGTCGGCCGCAACCCCTTTATCATCGTCCCCCCCGTCATCATCCTCTTCCTCATCATCGGTGTGGTGCTTTTCTTCCGGTTCGTTCAAAAATTGTTCCCCCGGCTTCAGGCGATAATCGTCGCTGACTTCTTCCCTTGTGCCGTTGGATTTAATAATGAACTTTCCCTGGATGACAGGGGCAATCGGAGGCGTAATCTGAAGAGGGCGCGGCTGGACTGCTCCTGCTCGGCCGGCGATATCGGCTTGCTCGCCCATAAGATCGGCTTCCCGCTCCAGATCGGACTGAAGGTTGAACTTTTTCCCTTTGGCTTGAAGGGTGGGCTTCACCTTCCCTTGCTTCTGTTGGACGACGTGCCAGGCCTCGTGAGGGAGATGCTTCTCTTGGCCGGCTCCCAGATGGATGTCCGTGCCTGCGGCAAAGGCATGCGCTTGAATTTGCTCCGGCTTGCGAGAGTTATAGTGCACGGCGACGTCATCCATGGCGATCCCGGAGAGGCTCTCGATTCCGCTCTTCAACGGGGCGGGGAGACCCGATCTGCCATCCGGCCGCAGCATCTGAGAGGCGGCTCGATTGCCGAGCATCCCCTGAAGCTCAAGAATGTGGGCAGGGCTCATAGGCGCTCCTGTACCCGGCGACGCATCCGGGCCGGAGCGTGAGGAAGAAGCGGAAGAGAGCGTTGGGGATTCGGTTTTGGAATCGGGAGAGTGGACAAATCCGGGCATGGGAGGCACCTGTTTCTGTTAGAGGTATTATCGTTCCGTTCATATGCGATAACCAGATTTTACTATGCAATCGGGCGATTGGATAGTCGTTTCTGACTAATCGTGCGGCTTGGAAGTTCTTTCGGCTTATTTTCATGGATAATTTTCAGAAACTTAAAAAAAATGTTGTAACATGTAAAAATATTCATATATGATTAAAAAGTAGTCATAATATCTCGAATTGGGAGGTGCGGAATAGAAAACGTTATAAATTGTGTAAGGAACGACGGCTTCATCAATCGGGAGGTGTAATGATGGATTTAATTCGAAGATATTTATGGCTGGCATTCCTTCTGCTGGGCATTGCAGGGTTCGCGTTCGTGTGGCTGGTTATTCCCCGCGAGCCGGAGATCGAGAAGCTGTGGCATCTCTATGCGAAGCTGGCGACCTACGGCTGTATTCTCGGTTTTATTGCGTTCTTCCCCAATCGGCTGAAGTACGGTCATCTGCTGGTATATGCACCGTTTATTATTTTTCTCGGGTTTTTGATTCCCAGAGTGAGCTTCTTCGGAGTTACGGGCAACGTGATCGTGACGAATTTCGAGTCGGTCGGAGAATGGTACACGCTGCTGTATTTGCTCGTCGTTCAGATGATCAATTTCTCCGTTTCCTTCGCTTATCGAATGGGAGGCGGAACGCCGGGCAAGACGATCAAGATTTCCCTGCTGGCTACAATCACCTTGTTCTCCGGCTTTCTCGATCTGGCATTCTACACCATCAATCCGGTCGAAATTCCCGAGGGCGGCCTCATCTATGCCCACCATATTATCGTATTTCTAGGCCACGCTCCTTCCTACGACGAGACGATAGTGTTCGCTCTCTGTCATATTCCTTTGTTCCTGCTCGTCTTGTTCGCGCCTCTGGACAAGTGGTTTCAGCGGATCTCCCAGCGCGTGCAGAGCAGAGGGAAGTCCGAGGCGGCGATCTCTTCATGAGTTCTTCCGGGATGAACGGGGCATGACCGCGGCAGGAAAACCCCGCCTTCTATCGGCTATGGTCAAGCGGGCCGCAGAGCAAGCCAGGCGGCCGGGAATTGCGCTGTTTCTGCGGAATATCGGCGTCACCTTCGTGTTCAAGGCATTGTCTTTGCTGATGACGCTGGTCGTTTACGTGCTGTGCGCCCGAGAGCTTGGCGTCATTACTTGGGGTCAGGTTGCACTTATCGGCAGCGTCGCGAATATTCTATTAATTCCGTTGACCTTCGGTTTATACAACGGCATCGTGAAATACGTTCCGGTCGAGTCCGAGGCGGACAGCCGGGAATTAATGGGGACTGCGTTGCTCGCCAATCTGGTCTTATCGGCGCTGCTCGCCGCCGTTCTGCTCCTGTCGGGGCCGTTTGTCGAGCGGCTGTTCGGCTTCCCGCCCTCATCATGGCTGCCTGCCGTTGCGCTAGCCATGAGCATCAACCTGTATATCCTCACAGAGTCCTTTTTACGCGGTCGGCAGCAATTCTTTCGTCTTGGATTGTACAAGCTGCTGGGTTCGATTGTATTTCTTGCATGCGCGCTGGCTG
Source organism: Cohnella boryungensis (assembly GCF_042651945.1). Lineage (NCBI taxonomy): Bacteria > Bacillati > Bacillota > Bacilli > Caryophanales > Paenibacillaceae > Cohnella > Cohnella boryungensis. The sequence goes on from NZ_JBHSED010000023.1 coordinate 85,294, forward strand.
CTCTGTATCTGCTCGGGGTCAAGTCGCTGCTCAGCTACGTTGTTCCTTTAATCGCACAGAATTTGTTTTTTTTCTTCAGCGCCTTGCGCGGCAACGGCTTGCGTCCGCTCCAGGTGACGAAGCGGGCGTTAAAGAAGCTGTTTGCCTATGGTTTCTTTATCATGCTGTCCTGGCTGGTGTCGACGCTGTTGTTTACCGCCGATCTGCTGCTGGTGGCCAAATTCGCCACAGAATACGAGCTGGGCGTCTATTCCGTATACCAGAATACGATAAGAAGCCTGTGCACGATCTTGTTCCATGATGTATTTGCCGTCGTATTTCTGCCGATGATCGCGGCGCTTAACAAGCGGCACGTCGACCGCTTGCTGGTGAAGTACGCCGTCCCGATTGGAGGGGTCGTGTGGCTCGGCGCCGGTCTGGTGACGGTAATGCTGATCCTGTTTCTGGGCAAATCGTTTCCATTGGACTGGCTCTATGTGGGCTTGACCTCGGCCGGCATTGCGATGAATATGATGTACCTGCTCTTCACCTCGGTCATCTCTCTGGACGGAGCCAGAGCGGCAAGACTGACCTTCCTTGCTCTGATAATTCCGATTCCTGGGGTGCTGTTGATGGAATACTTGCTCGTCAAGCATTCCGGCGTTATCGGAGGCATGATTGCGGTCATCGCGCTTAACGCGGTTCTGTTGATCGTTTTCCGGACGGCAATCCGATGGTTCTATCGCTTTCAATCGGACCCGGAGAAAGGAGTGCTTGCTCATTGATTAAAATCAGTGTCGTTATTCCTACCTATAATAACAAGCGTCTGCTTAAGAACGTGTTGGAAGCTCTGAACGACCAATTGGATATCGAGCGCGGCGGCTACGAGGTCATCGTCGTGGACGACGGCTCGAACGATAACACACGGGAAGAGGTAGCGGATATTCCCCGAACGTATCCTTTTCATTACGTTTATTTGGAGCGTTCGCCGGATTCCTGCCGGGCCAGAGTGCGCAACGAAGGCTGGAGACGGGCCCGCGGCGAATTCGTCGCCTTTCTGGATTCAGATATGATTGTCGCCCGAAGCTATATGCGGGAGCTTGGGCGTTACTTCACTGCCCGTCCCGATATGCTTGTCATATCCTATCGTTACATGCTGAAGGAGCCGATCGCCTTCGAGGAGGTCAAGTCGGGCCGCGTATTTCAGCAGAACTACCGCTCGCTAGAGTACCTGGAGGCGCGTCACTTCGACAGTCAGCTTCACTCGTTCAATCTGTCGGCTCTGGAGCACCCGTGGCACTGCGTCTATTCCTGCAATATGGCTTTGCCGCGCGCGCGGCTGGAGCAGCTCGGCGGGTTCGATGAAGGCTACAAGGGCTGGGGGATGGAGGATACGGATATCGGGTACCGCTGTTATCGCCTCGGGATGCGAATCGTGTCTCATCTGGGCATTGAAGCGTTGCATCAGTACCACGGGGAGGCGTACGGCGACCTCAGAAGCGTGGAGAAGATGATCGAGTGGGATCTGAATATTACGCGGATGTATCGGATTCATCCGAGCTTAAGCCGCGAGCTGCCCAGATGGCGTATCAACGCCGCGTACTTCGCCCGCCGTGTTCCGCTGATGCTCATGCGCAGAGAGCGAAATCGAACGGAGCGTGTGTACATTGTGCGGGAGGAAGCCGACATTCCCGCGCTTCAGGCGGAGATTGAGGCGCTGTCATCGCAGCCCGGATACCTGATTCTGGTGAAGGACGAGCTGGAATCGTCAAGCCTTCATCTATGGATTCAACTGCTGGGCTACACGCCAAGCGAAATTCGCTATTTTCCGCGTTCCTACATGTTCGAGCCGGCGGAAATCAACCGGTTTTTCGGTAAAGTGTTTCCGTGGCGCAAGCTGTTTGTTCTCATTTACAGATGTCTCAGGCTGCTGGGGAACAAGCTCGTCCGTTCAGTTCACAGGTCCAATCCGTTGCCGACGAAGAAGTAAGAGATGGTTCCTTGCTTCATTACAGGAAGGAGGCGGGACAGAGAATGGAATTAGGCAAAGAAACGATTCCGTTGCCCAAAAGACCCCATCTGCTGGAAATTATCATGCTGCTTTTTCAGCAGCTGCGGCCCAGGCAATGGTCCAAAAACCTGCTTGTTTTCGGGGCGCTGGTATTCAGCGTCGATGAGATAAATCTGGGAGGCCTGAAGTCGAGCGTAACGGCATTTCTGCTGTTTTGCTTCGTATCGGGATGCGTTTATATTTTGAATGATTACGTGGATCGGGAAGCGGATCGTCAGCATAGGGACAAGGCCAATCGCCCGATGGCGTCGGGAAGGCTGAATCCGGCATTGGCGCTGACGTTCGGAGGTTTTCTGCTGGCGGGGTCACTTGCCGTCGGCTTCTATCAGAACAGCTTGTTCGGGCTTCTGCTGACGGCCTATTTTGCGATGAACGTCTCCTATTCGTTAAAGCTGAAGCATGTCGTCATTCTAGATATTATGATTATTGCAGCCGGCTTCGGAATGAGGGCGGTCGGCGGAGGTCTTGTGCTCAAGACGAGCTTTACGCCGTGGTTTCTGCTATGCGTGTTTTTCCTGTCGCTATTTCTGGCTATCGGCAAGCGGAGGCACGAGCTGCTTCTGCTGGAATTCAACCGGGGCTCGCACCGCAAGGTGCTGTTGAATTATTCCGAGCCGCTGCTTAATCAGATGTCCGGCGTCGTCACGACGATGACGATCATGTGTTACTCGTTGTATGCGTTTATCTCCAGCCAGACGGTCCTTATGTGGACGATTCCTTGCGTCATCTATGGCATGTTCCGTTATCTCTATTTGATTCATGTGCTGGGGAAGGGGGGCAAGCCTGAGGCTCTACTCTATGAAGACAAAGGCATTCTGGCCTGCGTGCTCCTATTCGCAATTGCGGTTGTGCTCATTCATAATGTTCAGGGCTCCGGAGGGTAAGCGGAAGAGGAGAACGTTAATCTGCCGTCTTTCAGCCGTGCAGATACTTTTCCGTCAGCACCGAGAGCATTTCAATGCCGATCTCATTTTCTCCTCCTTGAGGAATGATGATGTCGGCATATTTCTTGGAAGGCTCAATGAACGCTTCGTGCATCGGCTTTACCGAGTTCAAATACTGGGTGTGAATGGAACGGATCGTCCTGCCGCGCTCCTCGATATCCCTCAGCACCCTTCGAAGGATGCGCACGTCCGGATCGGTATCCACGAACACTTTAATATCGAGCAGAGCGCGAAGCTTCTCGTCGGACAGCACATGCAGCCCTTCGAGAATGACGATGTTGTTGGGCGGCAGCTCGACCGATTCGGAAGCGGAACGCGAATCGACGGTGAAGTCGTAGACGGGGGCATGAACGGTTCGACCTTCCCGAAGAGCGGCAAGATGCGCGATGAGCAGCTCATTGTCGAAGACTAGCGGATGATCGTAGTTGATGGCCCTGCGCTCCTCCGGACTGAGATGGGCGTGATCCTTATAATAGTTGTCCTGAGAGATAAAGGTGACCTTGTCGGCGCCTAGACGGGCGATAACGGAGCGGGCCACCGTCGTTTTGCCGGAGCCGGTGCCGCCTGCAATACCGATAATCAGCATAGCGCGAATGAACCTCCTGACGGGAATGGACGTGAAGACGCAAAGCTCAATTTTAGCATAGCCTGCGCCCCTTTTCATCTTGGGAAGGGAGGAACCTTGGGAGTGAAGCTTTATACCGCAACAGACCGGGAAGAGAGGGCGGCCCTCCTTCCCGGTCTGTTGTCGTTTTACTTCACATAATCCGCCATGGAGCGAATCTCGACGCTTCCCGCCAGACCGGGAACGAACGGTTCGCCCTCGATCGACCTCGGGTAGAATTCGACCGTAACCGGGTATCCCGGCAGCAGATCGAAGAAATTATCGCTGAACGTGCCCTCCTGTTCGGCTGTAAGACAAATCTGCACGGCCAGGCTGTCCGTCTCCAGCGTAAGGGATGTGCGTCCGTCCTCATCGCTGCGCGTCGTCCGCAGCTCAGGCCGCGGCAAGACGAGCTCCTTGGCCGATACGAAGTAATGCACCTTGCTGTCCACTACGGTTCCCGCTTGCGCGAAGCGAGCCAGAAGCAGCACCGCTCCCGGATCGCGTCTCTCTAGCAGCTCCTTCCTCGAGAAGCTGCGAACCCGTTCGGCCGCATTGCCGGAGAGGGTGATCTCCTGATGCCAGGCTTGCAGCTCGCGGCCGGAGAAATCCAGCAGCTGAAGCTCCAGCGTTCCGCTTAAGGCGTCTCTAAGATCGGATATGAGGTGAATATCGATCCGCTCCTCGCGAGTGCCGTCAATGGATACCAGAACGTCGCGGAAGCTGCGGCGGGCGTAATATTGCGTAGCCTTCCAGCGTCCATAATAATCCATGCTGGACCAGGAGGCGACTGGCCAGCAGTCGTTCATCTGCCAGTACAGCGTTCCCATGCAGTAGAACTTGCGGCGGCGGTGCGCCTCGATGGCCGTTTTCATCGCCTCCGCCTGCAGAATGTGGCTCATATACAGGAACGAGGAGAAGTCCTTCGGCTCGGGTAAATATTTCTCCATATATTGACGAATCAGTTGGTTGCCTTGCCCGTTCTTCTGGTGGCGAAGCATCACCTCGGATTCCAGATAAAGGTCGGATTCTTCGGCGTAGGATAGAACCGTGCGCCGCTCGGGGAACGATTGGAAGCCGTACTCGCTCATGAATCGTCCAATGATCCGATTGTATTGATCGAACGGCTCCAGATTGTGCCAGACGCCCCAATAGTGCATGTCGCCGCTTGTAGAATCGTAGCGGGCATGCTGCCGGGCATCCCCGCTCAACGAGTGAAGCGGAGAGGATGGCCAATAATCGACTTCTCCGTGAAGCTCGAAGATCGCGCTTGGCAGAATGCGATGGAAGACGGCCGTGTAGCTGGTCCACATTTCTTCCCGTTGCTCCGGCGTATAGTGCTTTTTCCAGCCCCAGCCGTGATTCTCGTCATAGTGAGCCCATGCGGTATCGATCTCGTTGTTGCCGCACCACAAAGCGAGACAAGGATGATTGCGAAGACGTTTGATCTGCTGCTCGGCTTCGGCCCGCACACTGTCCAGGAATGCTTGATCGCCCGGATACATGCTGCATGCGAACATGAAATCCTGCCAGACGAGCAGGCCGTACTCGTCGCAAAGCTCGTAGAACAGATCGCTCTCGTACACGCCGCCGCCCCACACGCGCAGCATATTCATGTTCGACTGTACTGCCGATGCGATCTCGTGTCGGTAACGCTCCTCGCTGACTTCCGTGATGAAGCTGTCGTTCGGAATGTGGTTGGCTCCCTTGGCGAATACGGGGAAGCCATTTAATTCGAATTGGAAGCCGGCGCCGTGCTCGTCGTCCTCCCGGACTAGGCGAATAGAGCGAAGTCCTGTCTTGACCGACTTCTCGGCAATTGCCTCATTGCCTTGCCGCAGCGCGGCGGTAAACGTGTAGCGAGCCTGCTCGCCCAGGCCTCTCGACCACCAGAGCCGGGGAGAATCGATCGTAATGTCCAGTTGGACCGTTTGGCTGCCCGTCTGAAGACGAACGGCCTCCTCCCATTGCAGGTCGTCCGCTTGCAGTCTAAGCTGACCTTCCCAATCCCGGGTCGCCTCCGCTTCAAGAACAACGGTCAGCAGCGCGGTATCTGCCGTAATTTTGTTCTGCCTCACGTACAGATCGCGCAGACGTATGCCCGACCAGGCAACCAGCCGGATGTCCTTCCATATGCCGCTCGTGACAAAGCGCGGCCCCCAGTCCCAGCCGTAATGATAAGGCGCTTTGCGCGAGAAAATGCTGACCCTTCGTTCTCCCAGCTCGCCCACATCGGATTGATCGTTAGACGCGGGCAGGGGGTAGCCGAGCTTCTCCAGCTTGGGCAGGTCTTCTTGAATCGGGGAGCGGAAACGAATATGCAACCGATTCTCACCCGCCCGCAGCAGCGGCTTGGCGTCAACTGTCCAGGAACGGAACATATTGTCCGCCGCGAGGAGTGCCTGCCCGTTCAGAGAAACGTCGGCATACGTATCCAGACCGTCCAGCTCAAGCTCGATACGCTCCTGAAGCAGAAGCTCCTCCGATATATCGAACTCGGTTTCGTATTCCCAATCGCGCTTGTCGATCCATTGCAGCTCCTTCTCGTTGGTGCCGTAGAAGGGAGCCGGGATCTTGTCGTTGCGCAGCAAATCGGTATGCACGCAGCCCGGGACTTGGGCCGGAAGCCACAGACTGTCGCCAGCGGCTCGAAACTTCCAGTTGTTCGTAAGGGTTAGGGTTAGGCTCATTGCAGTCTCCTTGTGGTTCGGATGTGATGTTACTTCACCGCGCCTTGGGTGAATCCGTTATAGATGTATTTCTGCAAGGCAAGGAAGGCGACGGTCGTCGGGATGATGATGATCATGACGGCCGCACAGATCGTTTCCCAATGCGAACCGAAAGGTCCTTTAAAGGCGAACAATGAAGTCGAGATCGTTCGAAGGGCCGGATCGGGCATGTAAAGAAACGGAATGTAGAAGTCGTTGTAGATGCCGATGCCCTTGATAATCATCATCGTCACGATCGCCGGCGCCAGCAGCGGGAAGATGATCTTGGTGAAAATCTTGAAGTAGGAAGCGCCGTCCAGCATGGCCGATTCGTCCAGCTGCTTCGAGATGTTGTCCATAAACTGGATGAAGATATAGATCCCGATGATGTCCGTTCCCATGTACAGGATAATTGCGGAACCCATCGTGTTGAACAAGCCGAGCGCGTGCACGATTTTGAACAGAATGACCTGGGTTGTAACTCCCGGAATCAAGGCGGCGAACAAGAAGGCGGCCATGATGGCGGTGCGGGACACGAAGGTGAAGCGCTGCAGCACATAAGCGATCATCGTCCCGATCACCATATTGCCCGCAAGCGCGACGGCCATGATGATGAGGGTGTTCTTGAAGCCGATCAGCATTTTGCCTTTCACGAAGGCGGTTTTGTAGTTTTCAAGGTTGAACCAGTTCTCAGGGGGAGTGAGCGAGCTTGTTCCCATATACTCCTGAGAGGTCTTGAAGGAAGCGAACAGCACGACGACAAGCGGTGCCAGAGCGCAGAACGCGCCGATAATCAAGGTGAGATACTTGAACGTGGACGACGAGGCGTATTTCAGCTTATACATCCTTTTTCTCCTCCTTAATAACCAGCTTCTGGATGACTGTTACGAGAATGACAATCAGGAAGAGCAAGACCGCCATCGCCGAGCCCATGCCGTACTTGTTGTACCGGAAAGTCGTTGTGACCGTCTGAATGACGAACGTGTTGCTGCCGTTAGCCCCTCCGGTCATGATATATGGAATTTCGAACGGGGCAACCGAACCGCTGATGGACAGGATAAGCGTAATGGCAACGATTCTCCGAATGCTGGGCAGAATGATGTACCGGAATTGGTGCCAACGGTTGGCGCCGTCGATTTCAGCCGCTTCGTACAGATCCCCGGGCACCGAGGAGATGGCCCCGAGCAGCAAAATGAAGTTAAAGCCCAAGTACCGCCATACGGATGCGCCGACCAGGGAGAAATTGATGATTTCGGGATTGAGCAGCCATTTCGGCGGATTGGTAACGCCCAGGAAGCTGAGAATGGAATCCAGTGTGCCTTCGGGCCGGAAGAAGAACAGGAAAATCAGACCTACGGCGACGCTGTTGATCATGCTGGGGAAGAACAGCACGCCTTTCATGAAATTCCTGCCCCGTACCGCGAAACTGAGCACCGTCGCGAAATACAATGCAATGGCGAGCTGTACGAAGCTTCCGAAGAAGTAATAAATGCTGTTAACAAAGCCTTCATAATATCTTTCGTCCGTGAAGATCGTCTTGAAGTTGTCCAGGCCTACCCAATTGTAGTCGGGCGATAATCCGTTCCAATCCGTGAAGGCGTATCGGAACATCCCGATGACGGGCAAGTAGCCGAAGGTCAGCAACAACAGAATCGGTATGGCCGAAAAAGAGAAAATGATGAGGATTCTTTGAGACTTATAGCTGAGATTCGATAACTTGAGCATTCCCGTACCTCCGCTGCCCTTTTAATGTAAGAAAGACTTAGGGGAAAGCACGAATGCACTTTCCCCTAAGAGTCGTTTGCGCCGTATCGGATTATTTCTTGTATTTATCCGGGATCAGCTTCTCCCGGGATTTGTTCCATCTCTTGTCAAGGTCGTTCATGATATCGTCGAAGCTGTCCTTGCGGTTGCCGATCGCAGCTTCGATCAGCCGTTTCTTGAAGTCGGGATTGTGAATGCCGACCTCGGAGTCGTTGTCGATCTGAGTGCCCATACCGTTCAGGTCGTCCGGCCCCGGCGTGGAAAGCTCCATCGTCACGCCAAGCTCTTGGAAGCCTTTGAGCAGCTCGGGAATTTGCAATTTACCATCCGCACCGAATTTGGCGCTGAAGCCGCCTTGGTATTTGGTAGAGTAGTCGGATTCGTCTACGACCCAGTGAATGAATGCGTTGGCCGCTTCTTTGTTTTTGCTGTGCACGTTGATCGACCAGTTGTAGTCGGCTGCCAGAGGCGCGGACAGCTTGGCTGCGTTCGTCGGGAACGGCATGTAGCCGATATCGTCCGGATTCGGACCTGCGCCCTGCATTTGCGTGATCGCCCAGGAGCCCAGCACCATCGTGCCGATCTCGCCGCGGTTGATCATGCCCTTGGAGGATTCCCAGTCGGTGGTCGTCGGGTCGGCCTCGATCAGGCCTTGATTCGCCACGTCGTACATCAGCTTGAAAATATCGTTATACGGCTTGCCGGCCGCCCATGGGTTCGGGTCCTCAAGCAGGCCGATGTTCGGATAGTTCGGATCGCCGGAAGCGGGCTGCAGGTAATCCGCCCACTGGCTCAGCGTCCAGTCGTCCTTGTAGTTCGTGTACAACGGAATGGCGTCCGTGTTGTCCTTGATTTTATGCATCGCTTCCAGGAATTCGGCTGGCGTTTTCGGCATTTGCGTAACGCCGGCATCGTTGAACACTTTTTTGTTATATACGATACCCAAGGTATTGATCGCCATAGGAATGCCGTAATATTTGCCTTCGAAGCGGTGAGCGTCGATCTGGGAGTACTTCGTCTTATCGGCTTCGTAATCGCCCAGCGGCTCGAAGAAGTTAGGATAGTCCTTCGGCTCGATATTGTTCGGAATGAGCAATACATCGCCGTAATCTTCCGTGTTCATGCGGATTTTGATATTGTTCTCATATTCTTGGACAGCTTCCCATTTGACCTTGACGTCCGGGTAAACCTTATTGAACTCATCGGTAAATTCGCCTTGCAGCGTATCTACAATGTCGGTGCGCTGCGTAAGTACGGTAATGGAGCCGCTAATCTTGTTCTCCGACGCCGGAGCGCTCTCGGAGGCGGAAGGCGACGAATTGCTGGCAGAAGGCGACGGGCTGCTTTCGTTTTTGTTGTTGCCCCCGCATCCTGCAAGTAAGCTGCCGAGAAGAACGAGAACCAGGGTGACTGAAAATAAAGGTTTCTTCACTTACGATTTCCCCCTTAATTTAGCTAATCGATTAGGTTACAACGTGAGTATAAGATGTCAGCGCTTTCAAGTCAATTATTTTTGCGAAAAAAAATCGGCCGCGCTCCCTGTGGGGGAGGCGGCCGACAAGCGGTTCCGGGTGTTATCGCAAATCCTTGACGGAGTCCCGGTAGACGATCTTGCCTTTAATGGCTACCCGTCCTTGGCTGGAATTCCGATTCTTGAGCTTTTCCACGATCATCGAGACGGCGGTCTTGGACATTTCCGCCATGTTGACCTCCACCGTCGTTAAGTTCGGATCGGCAAGCCCTGCGTAGATGTCGTTGTCGAACCCGACAACCGAGCAATCCTCGGGGACGTTGACCCCTTTGCGTCGAAGCAGGGAGATGAGATAGAAGGCGATCTGATCGCAGTTGCAGACGAAGGCGGACGGCATGCGCGCAGGCAGCGTCATGTCGATATACTGGCCGTTCTCGTCGCGGTCATTCACCAGATAATCGCTGTCGACTTGAATTCCGTGCTCCAGGATAGATTTGTAATACCCCAGATAACGATCAAGGATGCTGCTGGTCGCGTGGATATTGCCTACGAAAGCGATATCCCGGTGACCGAGCCGGATGAGGTAGTTGGTCAGATCGTACATGCCGTAGAAATTGTCCGTAATGACGCAGTCGACATCGGGCTGATCGGTGTAGAAATCAAGAAACACGATCGGGGTATCCGTCTGCAGAAACATATCGATATAGCTGCGCCTCACCTGGCCCAGGATGATGAAGCCGTCGACTTTTTTCTCCAGATAGACGCGCGGCAGGATCAGGTTGTCCTCGTCCTCCATGCTCAGGATGTGCATAATCCCGGAGTAGCTATGCTCGTCCATGCTTTTGGCCAAGTCTTGATAGAAGCGCATGTAGAAGCCTTGGGTGACGTCGGTGAATCGTTCCGGAATAATAATGCCGATGTTATAGGATAAGCCGTCCTTCATCGACTTGGCAGCGGCGTTCAGGCGGTAGCCCATATCGATGGCGGCTTCTTTGATTTTCTTGCGGAGGTCCTCGCCTACGCCTTCTTTATCGTTGATGGCTTTGGACACGGTAACGCTGCTTACTCCGAGCTTGTCGGCGATGTCGCGCATTGTAACGCTTTGCTTCATCGGTTGATTAACCTCCGGTTAATGGCGGATTGTCGACTTATGCAAGTAAAGTAAAGTTATATTTTAGTTTATCGATTAGGTTACAAAACAAAAGGGCATAAGCTAACATTACCGGGGGGAGTTGACGTTTGTCAATTAGAATACCGCGGGCGCGGCAAAAAAGCGAAGACCGGAACGCCCCGTTCAAGGTGTTCCGGCCTTCGGGTCAGGCTTGAGAAGTTCGTTTGCGATCGAGGATCGCAACTCCGATTCGAAGGAGAGTCATTCCGGCGAACAGGATGGCTGTGCACAGATACAGCGACTTGGCCCATATATATTGCGAATCCGTTCCCAGCATGAGCCCGTGCGTCAATGCCAGAGCAAAGCAGGGGAAGGCAAGGAAATGAATAAGCCGCCATGTTTTCCTTCCTAGCTTATGGATAAAATCCGTGGACAGGAGCAACGCAAGCAGGCAATAGAAGGAGAGCGTACCGAGACCGGTCAGAACGGGGTGGGAGTGAGCCGTGAACGGAATGAGCAGCCCCGTGGCGCTATAATTGACATAATTGTCGAACAGCAGCACGGCTCCATGAACCAGTCCGAACAGGAAGCCGAACCAGCCGCTGGATTGATGCACCGTAAGCAGGATGGACTTGGAGCGCCCGTTCAACATTTTCAAGCTGGACATCATCCCGGTCATAACGGACGCGAACAGCAGCAGGTAAGCGGTCAAGCCCGCCGCCCGCGTCGTCGCCCAGATTCCGAGCCATTCAAGAAATCCGTTCATGAGAGCCCGCCCCCTTCCAGCGATACCGGGCCAGATTCCCGCAATGGATAAGCGAGCCGTTACGGGTCATGCCTATTGCCGCACACTCGGGATGGCGAGCTTCCAGCCAGCGCGTCCCGGCTTCCGAGCCCAGAATCAGAACGCATTTTGCGAAAACCTCCGCCTCGACCGGATGGGGAGCGAGCAGGGTCACCTGGACCAGATCGGAGCTGGAGGAGGTTCCGCTGCGCGGATCGAGCAGATGGTGATGCCATTGCCCGGAATCGTCCGCCCACCGCCGCTTCATCGCGCTGCTCGTCGCGACGCCCATCGTTCCTTGCAGCCGGAGCGTCAGCAGATCCGGACCTTCGCCATTCGGATTACCGATGCCGACCTCCCAGCCTTCGTCAGGCGTTCCCCAGAACGCAATGTCTCCTCCCGCGGAGATGGCCCCGGCAGGAAGGTCTTCTCTCTGCAGCATTAGCGACAGCTGGTGAGCGCTCCAGCCCTTGGCGATGCCTCCCAGATCGACGGACGCGCCGGGCCGAAGCCTTATGCTCTTCATGGCCGGGTCAAGTAAGCAAGGCGTGCCCTCCAATCCGGCCCCAAGGAGCGGCTCGCTGCGCTTGGCTTCGCCGAGACATTCGAAGGATTCCGAGTAGCCTAGCCGTTCGAGGCGAGCTCCCAAATAAGGGTTGAACAGGCCTTCGGTTGTCCGGTAATAACGGTCGGCTTCCTCAACAACCTGATAGAGCAAGGCCGAGGCGACGAACGGATTTCCATTCGCCGCGTTAAGCGAGCTTAATTCGCTTTGCGGCAGAAACCGACTTAGGTTGCGCTCCACGAACGCAAACCAGCTTTCCGATTTGGTTCTGCAGCGGGCAGGCAGGCCCAAGGTGACAATATTCGAATTCATCGCTCGAAATGCATGCATAACACGGCCTCCTTTCCTATGAAGCGTGAGTTCTCATCTTGCCGGAGGATCTGGATTGGGGGGCGCTTGGCGCGTTGGCATCGCCTTGATCGGTTTGCCCGTCTTGCTCGAATCCATAGCTGCGTATGCCGCCCATATTGCGATCCTGCTCTCTCCATTGGCGCTCGATTCCGTCCTCGCCAGTCACGGTCTCCGAAGAAGCGGCTACGGGCGTATCCGTACCCGCATTCGCTTTATCTCCGGCCATCAGCCCGACAAAACCTGTGAATAGCGCTGCGCCGGACAAGCCGACAAACCATTTCGTCCATTTGTTGCTCGCCATAAGTATCCTCCTTTTGGCTTCCGTCAGGATGTTGTCCTTATTCTGAACCCCGGATCTTAATCTGATATGAAGCTTAGCTTAAAATTGCCTGATTACGGATGAAGCAGGAGAACCGCAACGCTTCCCGTCCGCTTTGCAAACGGCGAAAAAGTAAAGATCATGGAGAATAGGCGTGAATCCCGGAGCAAATGCCTTTCTTTTTACATCAAACAGAATAATCTGAATATTTAGTTTTATTGAAAGTCAGGCTATAATAAAGACAGCAACACCACTCCTCCTCAAGCATCACGGAGTAAGCTTCACAGCTTCGATTGTCCTGCTTCGGGCGAACCTGAGGTGACCAAACGGCGACCCAGCGCAATCGGGTCGGTCCGGCTCACCCCCAATCACGAATCGCTTGAACTGAGCAATAAATCCGACAGGCAGAAGGGAGTATCATCCGATGACGTAGCGCGAGGCGAAGCGTGCCAGCATACCTCCCGGCATGCGGGTATCCAGGTAAGCGATTGAACGAGAACGCGAAAGTGAACGTGAATGGTTACATGCCAAGCATGTTCGAGTAAAAAATCTGAATGAGCGCATGCGGCGCATGTATCGGAGGTTCAATAAAAACAAATGAATAGTCGGTTATCGCAAGGCTAGCCCCGGTCATGGTCATCCATGGACGGGGCTTTGGCATGTAAAACGGGACCCAAATAATAAAGAAATAATACGTACCCCTCATACAATGTGAAATAAATCACATACATACGTCGGGTTATCGTTTACACTTAAGGTGCAAGATAAACGATAGGAGTGATTACAATGGAAACCCAAAACCTGTTTACCGTAAACTACCTTAAGTTCTGCTATACGTGCCAGGACGCTCACCAATGCGATACGGAAGGCAAATGCGTCGCTTGTTGGGAGGAAAAGGGACTGTTGAACAAGGAAGCGAAAGTGGAACTGACAACAGAGGAGCTTCTGAGACAATATGCGGATTAGCGCGATAGGCCCCACAGACAAAAAATGAGCCGCCCGGCATTCAGGGGGCTCATTTTTTGTTTGTTTCTACTACCAATTGGATTAAAATGGAGTCATACGGTTTCCTAGACGGAAGGGGGAGCAGAGGATACCTAAAGATTCTACAAAGCGTGATCGGAAAGGTCCCTACTCGAAAGGGGCTTCTTCTGCCAATCGCTCGTCTCAAGCGGGAACGCCAGCCATCGGCAATCAGGATGCGCTCGGCTTGATTCGGAGTCTCCCCCCCTCCGCTACGCCTTCTCCTGATAGGTTTCATGTCAGTGCGGGAGGGAATCACTATGAGCTGCCACAGGTGGAGCTGCTGCAGGGATTCAATCGCGAACTGAAATCCGCTTATGCCCATGCGCCCAGTTCCAGCGATAAAGACCGATTTCCCCACTTGAACTCCAAAGGAAAGAAGGGGAGACGCCGTGCGTTGCTCAAGGCTCCTTCCGACCGCGCGGCATTGGTAGCGGAAACGAAGGAGCTGGGACACGGTCACAGATACGCGCAGCTGGAAGCAGAGCTAGATGCAGAGCTGGATACAGGGCTGGATGGAGAATCTTTAGCGAAGCCTTCGGAGACCTACCCGATCGGAAGAATACAAAACCCGACAAGGCCTGCTCTATGGAAGGAGCAGCATTACTATGATGCGGGAGGCAGCTTTACTCCGTATCCGAGAGAGGCCGAGCATCTCGAAAGCTTGGCCGCCGACGGAAAATCGACGAAGGATGTGTGGCAAGCTCTGGATGCGGTTAATCGCGGGCAAAGACCGTCAGAAGCATTTAGAGCGCACGAGCAGTCGCTGATGTCAGTCCCGACAATCACCAATATCTCCGAGGTTCAGCGTTCGCCGCTTATGGGCGCGGGCGCGAATCTGGAAATGGCCAATCAGGCGCACGCCTTGGGAGAAGCCGCATCCTTCCAAAGCGCTTTCGGTTATACGGAGGAGCGCGCGAGACCCAGCAGAAAAAAAGCGTCTCCAACTGCGACAAAAAAGAAAGCAAAGCCCTCGCGCAAACCAAAGCCCTTGCTGGTTAACATGCCGGGATCGATTCACTCCACGGGCTCGGGAGCGGTTCACCAGTTCGAAGCGGTAGAGAAAGCCATCGAGAGCGGGGACATCTCCGATGCGGCTGTACGGGGGGAAGTAAAACGCGCTCCCAGAGGAAGCAATGTAGCTGAAGCTCGCGATCTGGCCGTCGGTAAGAAGGATGCCTTGCTGAAAACCTTTGGCGATCGCCTGCAGATGACAGATATCCGCAAAGCTCAAGAGATCGAGGGAGATGGGGGCAGGGAGGCGGCTACGCTGATGCGTTTGCAATCCGGCCTGCGCAGAAATACGATGACTCAGATGGGGCTGCTGCCCTACAGTCTCAGAACGCTGGCCAAACGGGAATCGGACGCCAGTGCGAGCAAGCATGGACTTCCAGTGCCAGGATCGAGCTCCTCGGAAGAAGCTGTTGAAGGGGAAACCGAGATGAGCGGGGAGGATTAAGGGAGGATAAGAAATTGCCTAAATCAAATAAAAAAGGAGGCCGGGCGAAGGCCTCGGCCTCCTCGAGCTCCGGCGCGGTCGTGAGCAATGCGCAAGACATGCAGCAAGGGAATCAGGACACGCTGCGGATGATTCAGACTCGTCCGGCGACCTCCGCGCCCGGGCCGAATACGTTTCAAGTCAGCGCCGGCGGATTTGACTATCAGCTGCCGCAATTGGATCTCCTGCAGGAATTCAATCGAGGGCTGCAGTCCGCATACGCTAATACGGTCAGCTCCAGCGACCAGGAGCAGCTTCCTCATTTAAACGCCCAGACGCCGGATGGGCGACGTCTCGCGACGCTGATGGAGCCCTCCGATCGCGCAGCGCTGGTGAAGGAAGCGCAGGATCAGAGACGCGGCCACAAGTACCTGAAGCTGGAAGCGCCTTCCTCATCGAATTCACAGGAAAACTTCAAGCTCGGCAGACTTCAAAATCCGCCGATGAAAGGGTCTGCGAAGGAGCAGCATTTTTACGATGAAAGCGGCAGCTTCACTCCGTATCCGAGAGAGGCCGATCATCTGGAGGAGCTGACTACCGGCGGGAAAACCAGGAAGGATGTATGGAAGGCGCTGGATGCGGTCAACCGCGGAGAGAAGCCTCCAAATGGCTTTGAAGCACATGAGCAGTTGCTGATGTCGGTTCCGACGATTACCAACATCTCCGAGGTTCAGCGGTCTCCGTTAATGGGCGCCAGCACCAATCTGGAAATCGCCAATCAGGCGCATTCCACGGGCGCCTCCGCGTCCTTCAGCAGCGCTTTTGGAACCTCGGAGGAGCGCAAGCTGGACACTAAAAGAAAGAGAAATTCAAAGAAGGACGATTCAGAAGCAGAAAATGCTACTAAAAAGAAGAAAAAAGAGCAAGTGACGTTTAACCTGCCTGGAACTCTTAGCTCCACGGGCACGGGTGCGGTCCATCAATTCGATGCTGTAGAAAATTCGATCATGAACAGGGAGCTATCCGATTACGCGGTGAAGAAAAAGGTCAAGCGCGGACCCGAAGGCGCTAAGGTGGCCGAAGCTCGCAACTTGGCCGTTTTCAAGAAAAACGCGCTGCTGAGTACCTATAGTGAGAGGCTGAAAATGACGGACATCGAACGGGCTCAGAACGAGACGAGCGCGGAGGCGCGGGAAGAGGCTACGCTGATGCGTCTGCGATCCGGACTTAGAAGGAATTCGATGCCTCAGATGGGGCTGCTGCGAACCGGGTTAAGAACGCTGGAGAAACAGACCGCTTCACCCAGCGGCGTCAGCAACGCCGATGTTCGGAGTCCTCTAGACGATGCCGAGAACGACTTGGATGAAACCTACGATCCGACCATGGACGTGCAGGAAGAGGAAGAGTCCGAGGATGAAAGCGAATGGGCGAAACATGTAGATGATGAAATTGAAGATGATGAAATTGAAGATGAGGAAACGCAATAAAGCGTACATAGACACAGCATAGACACAGCATAGACAGAGCAACCCCCGAGCGGCCGCATACGCCGCTTCGGGGGTTGTTCTTTAATATTGCAGCTTGATTCGCAGGAGCTTATCGTTAATCGTCGTCCGCGTGTAGTCCTCCATTGTGTAGCTCATTCCGGCGACGCCCGTCTGCGCGTTTAAGGCCTTCTTCAGATCGGACTTCACCGTGCCTCCCCGCGTATACCGAACGACAAGCTCGTTCTCGCGGCTGTCTGCAGCCCTGCGGATACGGTCGGTCAGATCGGAGACGCTGGTCACCGTATAAGCGTCCTCCAGGAAGGAGAAGCCAAGCGTGCCGTACAGCTTGCGGTAAAATTCCGCTTTGGAGGAGGGCTTGGCGCCGAGGGCCTTGAGCGCTTGCCCGTAATCGGCGGTCGCTGCCGGATACGAAGCGGACGCCTTCCAGTGATGGTCCTTGCGAAGCTGCGCGTCCGTGAGATTGTAGTAGTTGTAGTAGGCTTTGCCGGCCATGTCCGGCACCGGATCATCCCAGGTCGTGTCCAGGTGGTACCATTGCCCGGCGATCTGCACGAGATTCCAGGTATGCGCTCGGCCGCGCGAGGTTCCCTCTACGATTTTCACCGGTATGCCCGCTTGCTTCATCATTTCGTACGTAAGCAGAGCGTAGCCCTGACAGACGGTTTTGCCGTTCATCAGTCCGTCGTAGGCAGAATGCGAGATAAGCTGCGTATCGTAGGAAAGATTGGTCACAATCCAGTCGTGAATCGCTTTTTCTTTCTCATGGTCGTTCATCGAAGGAGTCAGAATCCGCTTTAACGCCCGGGCGACTTGCCGCTTCACCTCTGCGCTTTGCGCTAACGTCTCCCAATAGGTGAAGCTGAAGGCGATGGTGGCGGTGTCTCCCTTAAGCGTCGCCTTGTAGCCATAGGTTTTGACGACGTAGTGCAAATAGTCGTCCGTACGAATCGCCTTCTCCAGCGTATCCTTCACCGTTTGCTTCAGCGTGGAGGCTTTGCCGGTGAATTTAAGCTGCAGCGAGCTTTTGCGCTCTTTAAGCGCGTTAACGATGTCCTGCTGCATTCGGGCCTCGGAGACAGCCCCGTCGGCGGCAAGCGCGGACGGGAAGGGGCCGCAGCCTGCCGTGAGCAAGAGGAGGAGCGAGGCGGCAATCATCGTGAATACCCGTGTTCTCATAGTCGTCTTCCTCTCTCGTCCTGCCATATGGCTCTGTCATGGCTTTTCCTAATCGTAATATAGCATACCCGTCGTCTTTTTCGAAGACGGATAAGAAGAAAGGAATGCGGCGAAGGCCGGAGCGAGGCGCGCGCCCGGGTTGACTCGCCGTTTCATGACTTAGCGTTGCCGCCAAATTTTGCGGTAAGCGAGCGGGGTTGACGTCTCCCGACTGCGAAACAGGCTGATGAAGTGGCTCACATTGTCCACGCCGACGCCCGCGGCGATCTCGGCCACGGGCATATCCGTGAAGCGGAGCAGCTCCTTGGCGCGATTAATGCGGACCGTAATTAAATATTCATTCGGAGAAAAGCCGGTATAGCGCTTGAACTCCTTCGAGAGATGGTATTTATCGACGGAGAAGGCGGCCGACACGCCGTCCAAGGTGAGCCTCTCGCCATACTGCCGGTCGTAATGCTTCATGACGTCCCGGATCAGCGTCGGAATGCCGGGGGCGGAGGAAGCCTCGCGGTTATGCACGGTCAACAGCAGCTCGGTCAGCAGATCGACGATCAGCCTGGAGCCGGACAGCTCGGTTTGGAACGTTTTTCCCTGATAGAGCTCGACGATTTCCTCCAGAATGGCCGGAATGCCCGATTGTGCGGATAGAGAGACGACCGGACTGCCGCAGGCGGAGAAGCGATCATAGTACCCCGGAGAGGAGCTGCCGTTATAGTGGACCCACAGCATCTCCCAAAGCTCGCCCGGATCGGTGTAGTAATACTGGTATTTTCGACAATCGATAAAGAAGAGCTGGCCGGGAGTCAGCGTATAGCGTTTATCCCCGTAATTGAGATATCCCCTGCCATTCGTCGTATAGACGACCAAGTACGAGTCCAGATGCTCACGCTCCGTGTAATAGGAAGACATCGTACGGAAGCGGCCGGTTTCCTGCACGTAATAGAGCGATGCTTTGGCGAATGCGGACGGCGTGACCATCGTGCGAATCGAGTCTCCCGTCCAGTCATGAGAGGCTTTCTCTCGGTAGCTCGGCATAAGGCTTCATCTCCAAGATTGTGTCATTATTAGCCAAGATCGTTGGATGTCAGATTGATTGAAAGCATTTACAATCGGAATACAACCATTATTCCATACGTACAAGAGGTGGTAAATATGTCTTTCCTGCAAGCGATCAAGCCGCCGCGCAAGGCGCGAATCGGCTTGTACAGCGTCGGGCTGCGCGCATACTGGGAGCAATTTCCCGGTCTGCGGGAGCGGCTGGAGGAATACGGGAAGTTCATCGAGCGGCGAATGTCCCAGTGGGGAGAGATTTACAATTACGGGCTGGTCGATACCGAGACGGAAGGGCGCAAAGCCGGAGAGTGGCTGAACGCGAGCGGCGTGGATCTCGTATTCTGCCACGCGGCGACATACGCGACGAGCGCGACGGTGCTGCCGGTTCATCAAATCTGTCCTGCGCCGACCGTGTTTCTTAACCTTCAGCCGACCGACCGAATTCACTACGACAAGACGACGACGGGAGAGTGGCTGGCGCACTGCGGAGCTTGTCCGGTACCGGAATTCGCCAACGCCTTCAATCGCGCCGGTCTGCCTTTTCGTGTGATCAACGGCATGCTCGGACTCGATTACACTCCGGCGATTTCCTTGACGAACGAGAAGACGAGCGAGAAGGCGGAGGCGCTTCGCGCCTGGCGCGAGATCGAGGAATGGGTACGCGCCGCAGCCGTTCCTCGCACGCTGAAGCATAGCCGATTCGGATTTCTGGGCAACACCTACAGCGGTATGCTGGACATGTACAGCGACTTTACGATGATTCAAGCCCAGACGGGCTTGCACGTGGAGGTGCTGGAGATGTGCGATCTCGACCGGATGCTGAAGAGCGTAACCGAGCGCGAGGTGCGGGAGCAATTGAATGCCGTCAACGAAATGTTCCGAATCAGCGGCGATTCGCCTTCCGACCCGATTGCCAGGAATCCCGGCGAGGAACAGCTCGATTGGTCGTGCCGGGTTGCGGCGGCGCAAGAAAAGCTCGTTAGGGAATTCGATCTTGACGCGCTGTGCTATTATTACCATGGAGCGCCGGGAGGGGAATACGAGAAGCTGCAGGGCGGCTTTATCGTAGGGCACTCCCTGCTGACCGCCAGAGGCATCCCGTGCGCGGGAGAAGGAGACCTCAAGACGGCTGTAGCCATGAAAATTTGCGATATTCTCGGAACCGGAGGCAGCTTCTCGGAGATTGTCGTCGTTGATTACGTCGACGGCACAATTTTGCTGGGACATGATGGGCCTTTTC
The DNA here is from genome assembly GCF_042651945.1 of Cohnella boryungensis. Taxonomy (NCBI): domain Bacteria; kingdom Bacillati; phylum Bacillota; class Bacilli; order Caryophanales; family Paenibacillaceae; genus Cohnella; species Cohnella boryungensis. The sequence goes on from NZ_JBHSED010000023.1 coordinate 105,403, forward strand.
ACATTGCCATCTCCGAGGGAAAGCCCGTTCTGAGAGGCATGGGCTTGTATCACGGCAAACAGGGAACGGGCGTATCCGTCGAAGCGAAGGTGAAGACCGGGCCGATCACGACGCTTAACGTTACCCAGACCGGGGACGGGAAGCTGAAGCTCATCGTCAGCGAAGCCGAATCGACGGACGGTCCGATCATGAAGATCGGCAATACGCAGACCCCCGTGAAGTTCCGAATGCACCCTGACGACTACATGGAGCGCTGGTTCGCAGAGGCCCCTACCCATCATTGCGCCATGTCGATCGGCCATAACGGCTCTTTGCTGACCAAGGTCGGGCAACTCATGCGCATTCATTCCGTTACGCTATAAATCATAAACGGGCTTAATATTCGACGAGGTTGGAAGAGAGGGAAAGCTTGTGTATCGAGCGCTGTCCATTTTCCTTGCTTTATCGTTGCTGCTCCTCGGCTGCCGCTCGGGGGCGGCCGAGGGCTATGAGCTCATCTATTCCATGGAGCCCGGGACTTCCCCGGCGGCTCCCGCGGCAACGGATTCTTCGACTGGAACGGACGGGGCTGCGCCCCGATACAGAATCGCTTTGGTGCCTAAAGGCGTTGGCATCGATTATTTCGAGTACGCGGCGGAAGGGGCGAGGGAAGCGGCGGCGGATTTGGGCATCGAGCTGATCTACCAAGGACCGGCCAGCGCCGATGCGGACCTGCAGATGAATACCGTGAAGCAGCTGATCGATCTCAAGGTCGATCTTATTGCCATTTCCGCCAACGATCCGGTCAAGCTGGTTCCGGTTCTGAGGAAGGCGATGGAGCAAGGGATCAAGGTCATTACCTGGGATGCGGATACCCAGGAGGAGGGGCGGCAGTTTTTCGTCAATATGGTCGAGCCGGAAATGCTGGGAAGACATCTGCTGGATACGCTGGCCTTGACGATGGGCGAGAAGGGCAAGTTCGCGATTATGACCAGCTCGTTCGCCGCGGCCAACAATAACGAATGGCTGGCCTGGATCAAGGTTCAACAGAGAGATTACTATCCCGATCTGGAGCTTGTGCAAACGGTTACAACGGGAGACGATCTGAACCGGGCTTATGAGGCGGCGGCTAGGCTGCTGGCCGATTATCCGGACTTGAACGGAATAATCGGCAATTCCTCCGTCGGTCCGCCAAGCGCGGCCAAAGCCGTGAAGGAGGCAGGGAAGGCGGGGCGGGTCAAGGTCGTCGGCTTGTCCGGTCCCAACCAGATGAGGCCTCATCTTCTGGACGGCTCGGCGCAGATGTCCACCCTGTGGAGCCCGAAGAAGCTGGGTTATCTTACGGTGATGCTCGCGAACGATTTACTGAACGGGAAGCTGCCCAAGGACGGAGAAGCCGTCTCGGGCGTAGGGAACATACGGGTGAACGGGGATATGGTGATCATGGGCGAGCCGCTTGATTTCACGGCGGAGAACGTAGGTCAATATGATTTTTAAGAAGCGTCGGCTGGGCTTCAACTTCCGGGATTACCCTATCGCATACAAGCTGATCGTCACCTACGGTCTGCTTACAGTGCTTCCGCTGCTGCTTCTCGTCTATATCGCTTACACGCAGTACGCCAGATCGGTCGAGGACCAGATCGGAGAATATATGCCGAGGTTTCTGTACCAGGCGAACGCCGACATCGAGAAGCATATCGACGAGCTGACGACGTTGCCCGATATGTTGTTTAATTCGGAGGCGATTCTGGCCATCCTGCGGCGGGAGTCCTATGAGCGGACATCGGACTTCAACCGGGATCAATACACGCTGAATAGCTACTTGGCCCGTACGTATACGAGCGGCAGGAATGCCGACGTGCTAGGCGTATTCGTCATTTCCAACGACAGGCTGTTCTACAGCGCCAAATCGGGTTTTCTGGAGCAGGATTGGAGCGAGCGGCTCGGAGCCTACGTCACGAAGGCGAAGACTACGGGAAGCCAGGCCCGAATGCTCCTGCCCGATGAGCTCGGCTTGAGCTTCGAGAGCCGCGTACCCTCCTTGTTCATCCTCAAGCCCATCAGCGACAATGACAATCGTAAAAATCTGGGTACGATGCTCATTGCGGTCGATCTGACCTTCATCGACAGCATCGTGCGCAACTTCGAGCGCAACGAACGGGCTGCGTTGTGGGTGATGGCCTCGTCCGGCAAAGTAATTTACCATACGGATCATAAGAGAATCGGAACGATAGACGAGGACAAGGCGCGCTACCCGACGCTGAACGGCAGCTTCCGCACAAGCTCCGCAGGACCCCCCAAACTAGTCAGCGTCAATCAGTCGGCCGAACGGGGATGGATTCTTGTCCATAGCATCCCTCTGAAGGATTTGACCGAGCGAACGGACCTGGTCCGCAATGTCGCCGTCTTCGTCATCATCGGGGTCATTATCGTAACCTCTATCATTGCCGTCGTCATTTCGTACAACATAACCCGGCCCTTGAAGAAGCTCAGCGGGCTGATGAAGTCGGTCGAGATGGGGGATTTTCAAGTCGATCTCAAGGTGCAAAGCGGCGACGAGGTAGGCAATCTGGCGCGCAGCTTCAACTCGATGATCGCGACGATCCGGGATCTGATTCAGAAAAACTATCAAATCGAAATCAGGCAGAAGGACGCCGAGCTGTACGCGCTCCAATCCCAGATCAATCCCCATTTCATGTACAACACGCTGGAGACGATCGGCATGGCCGTCGAAGAAGGGGATAACGAGCAGGTCGTGGATATGGTTACGCTGCTGGGACGCATGCTGCGCTTCTCCGTATCGAGCCAGTCCAAGTCCGTGACCGTTGCGGAGGAAATGCAGCACGTCAGGGATTATCTGACGATCCAGAAGTTTCGGTTCGAGGAAAGAATTCGTTTCGAGATCGTTCAGGTGATGGACGACGAGGATCTTCATACCTTGTACAGTCCGAAATTCATTTTGCAGCCGATTGTGGAGAACGCCATCAAGTACGGTCTGGAGACACGCAAGGCGCTGGATATCCACATCGCGGCGAGCCAGGAATTCGTGGCGCGTTCGGGCAAGAGGGACATTGTGTTCCGAATTCGCGACAACGGCCCGGGCATCCCGGCGGAACGCTTGGACGAGATGGAGCAGACGCTCAAGAAGGTCGGCTTCGAAGGCCGGAGCGCGCACTTTGGCCTGATCAACGTCAATGCGCGAATCGTCATGATGCACGGCCCGGATTACGGGCTGCAGTTGCACAGTATCGTTGGAAAGGGGACGGAGGTCATCATCCGCATCCCCATGATCCGAGGGGAGGGGAATGCGAATGCAGCCGATCAGAACGTTAATCGTGGATGACGAAGCCAGAATTCGGCGCGGCATCGAGCGGCTCGTACGCTCTTGCGGCGACGGCTGGGAGGTCGTAGCGACTGCGAGCGACGGCAAGGAGGCGCTGGAGTATTTTCACGAGACGGGCGGAGCGGTCGACCTGTTGATTACGGACGTGAAGATGCCGGAGTTGGACGGTCTGAGCTTGATTCGGGAAGCGAAGCAAAGCTATTCCTTCTATCCGCTGCTTGTCAGCGGATACGATGATTTCCGGTATCTTCAGACCGCCTTGAGAGAGGGGGCGCTCGATTATCTGCTCAAGCCGGTCGACCGCGAGCAATTTCGCACGAGGCTGTCGGAGATCCGCGCGATTATCTCGGATGGCCGTTATCAGACCCATAAGCGGGGAGAGATGGAACGGGAGGCGGAGAAGCTGCGGAAATCGCGGCAAATACAGACGCTGAGCTACATCACCTCCATGGACATCGATTTGGCCTCGCTGGGCTACTGGGTGGAGGATTTCCCCAAGGGGGATTTCGTGCTGCTCTCGGTCCGCATGGATACGATGCCGGTTAAGACGAGAAGCTACAAGGCCAGCGACTGGAAGGCTTACTTCTACGCGTTGGAAAATATTATGGTCGAAGTGCTGGAGCAGCAATTCGGGCAAGCCGACCGGCAGTGCTGGTGCTGGCGCGGGGGAGAGGCCGAATTCTGGATGCTGCTCTTCAGCTCCGATGACGAGCTGTGCTGGGCAACGGCCGTATACGAATTGGCGGCGAAAATTCGCTCCTCGATCCAGACCTACACGCCTTTCTCCGTATCCGTCGCTTACGGCGATCCGATTGAGGATCTTTATTTGCTGACCGAAGCGAAACGGCAGGCTGTCTCTCTGATGAACTACCGCTTCGTCAGCGGAGGCAATCGGATATTCCGGCCGGAGGACGTCGGAATGCATGAGGTTCCTTCGAGCGCGTTCGATCAAGAACTATCGGCCGCGGCCCGGAAGCTTAAGCGCGCAGTTGAACAGGGGAATGCGCGGGAAGCGGCTGAAGAGCTCAGGCTGCTATTCGAGCTGTTTGGTCGGATAGAGTCGCCTTCTCAATTGCAGACAGCGGTGCGGAACGCGATTATCCTGCTTCATTCGGCGGGAATAGAGAGCAGAAGAGACGGGGCGAGTCTGCCCTCGATCGAAGAGGAGCTGCAGAATGCGGAACGGTCCGCCAATATGCAAGAGGTGAAGCAGCGCATTAAAGGCATGGTTGAGCAAGTGATCGCGGCTATTCGCCGGGCGCGGGAAAGCGAGAGCCGGAAGCCGATCGAGCATGCCAAAGGCTGGATTGCGGAGCATCTCGACCAGGAGATTACGATTAAGCGGATTGCCGATCAGGTGTACATGAACCCGACGTATTTCAGCGAATACTTCAAGCTTCATACGGGGGAGACGATGCTGGATTACTTGACAAGGCAACGGATGGAACGGGCGCAGGAGCTATTGGCCGACCCCGCGTTGAGAATCCAGGACGTCTGCGGCCTGATCGGATATCAGGACGTAAAATATTTCAGCCGCTTGTTCAAGCAGTGGACAGGACAGACCCCGTCGAAATATCGCGAGCCGTTGTTCGGGCAGAGAGGCGGGGAAGACGATGAGCGGAAGTCGTAAGTTCGCCTGGACATGGGCGGTCAAACCCGAGTGTCTCGAAGAGTATGTGGCGATTCACAAGGAGCCTTGGCCGGAGATGATGGCGGAGCATTCCCGCGCGGGCATTCGGAACTATTCGATCTTTCAGAACGGCCGCCAGTTTTTTTATTGCTTTGAGTGCGAGGACGTGGAGAAGGCTTTTGCGGTTCTGGCCGAGAGCGACGTCTGCCAACGTTGGAACGCGATAACCTCCAGGATGATAGAGGGCTCCTTCGATTTGAGAGAAGCGGAGCCGATTCGTCCGCTTGGCGAAATCTTTTACTTGAAGTAGCCGGTACGGCGCGAGAATTGCGCATAAGGACGATAGGCAGGGCGCCCGCGGGCATCCTGCCTGTTCGCGTTGTCCGCTTGAACTGCGGAGTTCTAGCCTCGCTCGGCATGCGGTTAGTTCGCCAAAGTCGAACTAAAGCGCGCCATGGGCCCGCCGAGCAGCCAATTAGTTACGCAAAGCCGAACTACAGCGCGCCAAAGCCCCGCCAAGCCTCCGATTAGTTACGCAAAGTCGAACTAGAGCACGCCAAAGCCCCGCCAAGCCTCCGATTAGTTACGCAAAGCCGAACTACAGCGCGCCAAAGCCCCGCCAAGCCTCCGATTAGTTACGCAAAGCCGAACTACAGAGAGCCAGAGCCCCGCCGAGCAGCCAATTAGTTACGCAAAGCCGAACTACAGCGAGCCAAAGCCCCGCCAAGCCTCCGATTAGTTACGCAAAGTCGAACTAAAGCGCGCCAGAGCCCCGCCGAGTAGCCAATTAGTTGCGCAAAGCCGAACTACAGCGAGCCAAAGCCCCGCCAAGCCTCCGATTAGTTACGCAAAGTTGAACTACAGCGAGCCAGAGCCCCGCCGAGCAGCCAATTAGTTACGCAAAGCCGAACTACAGCGAGCCAGAGCCCCGCCGAGCAGCCAATTAGTTGCGCAAAGCCGAACTACAGCCAGCCAAAGCCCCGCCAAGCCTCCGATTAGTTACGCAAAGTCGAACTAAAGCACGCCAAAGCCCCCAGAGGTATCTCAGCTGCTCAAGCAGCCTTTTTTTGCCGATCATGATCCGAAGTTTATCCCCCATACCTGAATAATGTCTCCTATGGAGCTCCTCCTTCGGCCTGTAAGCTTATAGCTACATAGAGCGCCAGCTAGAGGGAGGAGTCGGGGAATGGCAGAGGCCGAATACGTATTGGAGCTTAAAGGCATCACGAAAATATTCCCGGGAGTCAGAGCGCTGGATGACGTCTATTTCAAGCTGAGACCGGGCGAAATTCACGCTTTGATGGGCGAGAACGGCGCAGGCAAATCGACCTTCATCAAAGTCATTACCGGCGTGCACGCGCCGGAAGAAGGTGAAATGTTTCTGAACGGGAGGAAGGTCGCTTTCGGCCATCCGACGGATGCGCAGAAAGCCGGGATTGCGGCCATCTATCAGCACGTGACGAGCTATCCGGATTTAAGCGTGACGGAAAACATATTTATGGGTCACGAGAAAATACAAAAAACGACGAGACGGATTCGTTGGCGCGACATGCACGAGGAAGCGGGACGGTTGCTGAAGGAGCTGCGAGCGAGCTTTAGTCCGAAAACGCTGATGGGCGCGCTAAGCGTGGCCGAGCAGCAAATCGTCGAAATTGCGAAAGCGCTCTCGGTGGATGCCAAAATTATTATTATGGACGAACCGACAGCCGCACTGACGAAAAACGAGAGCGAGGAGCTGTACCGGATTACGGAACGTCTGCGGGACAACGGGGCTTCGATTATTTTCATCTCGCATCGCTTTGAGGATATGTATCGGCTGGCCGGCAAGGTGACGGTATTTCGGGATTCGAAGTACATCGGCACCTGGAATGTCGACGAAATTTCGAACCCGGACCTGATCATCGCGATGGTGGGCCGGGAAATTTCGCAGCTGTTTCCCAAGAAGGAGGCGCAGATCGGAGAGGAACTGCTTCGACTGGAGGGGCTGGGCCGAACGGGGTATTTCGCCGACGTCTCCTTCACGCTAAGAAGAGGCGAAATATTAGGGCTAACCGGTCTTGTCGGCGCGGGACGAACAGAGGTCTGCGAGACGCTCTTCGGGGTGGCGAAGCCGGACAAGGGAAAGATCATGTTCAAGGGCAAGGAGCTTCAGGTAAGAAGTCCAAAGGACGCTATGCGTCAAGGCATCGGCTATTTGCCGGAGGATCGGCAGAAACAGGGACTGGTGCTGCAATGGGATATCGGGCGCAACATCACGCTTTCCGCGCTTCAGAAGTTCGTCCGCAGCGGCATGCTGGACACGCGCAAGGAGCTGGACACCGCCAAGCGGCTGGCAGAGAAGGTTGGCGTGAAGGCGAAAAGCGTCTTTGACTTGGCTGGCTCTCTGTCCGGGGGCAATCAGCAGAAGGTGGTGTTCGCCAAGCTGCTGACGGGAGAGCTTGACGTGCTGATTCTCGACGAGCCGACCAAGGGGGTGGATGTCGGGGCGAAATCCGCGATCTATGAAATGATCAGCGATCTTGCCTGCGCGGGATACGGCATACTGCTCGTGTCTTCGGAGATGCCCGAGATGATCGGAATGTGCGACAGGGTCGCGGTCATGAGAGAAGGCCGAATTACGGCGATTCTCGACCGCCAGGGCCTGACGCAAGAAGCCATCCTTGCGGCTTCTATGGATGATACGAAATCGACGTCTGAGACGGGCGGGCAAAGGCGGGCTGAGGCATGAAGAGAAAAGGGATGAATCCCGCAGCCGAATCGGCGGCGCTGTCGGTTGCGCATGCCGGGCAAGAAAAAACCTCCATGTCGATTAGCGCGTATATCGCGAGGTTCAGGGAATTGGGGCTGTTGGCGTTTATTGTATTGCTATCCCTTGGCGTGCAGCTGCGCAACCCGAGCTTCCTGACTTGGGAGAACATCAGCGATATTGCCACGAACACGGCTATTCTCAGCATTCTCGCCGTGGGCATGATGCTCGTTATCATTACGCGCGGCATTGATCTGTCTATCGGGGCGACGCTGGCGTTATCGGGCATGATTGCAGCGCTCACCGTAAGCCACTATCCGGGCCTGCATCCTCTGCTCGCCGTCGGACTGGGTATCGGTATCGGCCTTGCATGCGGCATCGTTATTGGATTTCTGGTCTCGTGGGTGAACATCCTGCCGATTATCGCCACCTTGGGCATGATGAACGTCTTCCGGGGGCTGACCTTCGAGACGAGCGGAGGGAAATGGGTGAGCGCCCATCAGATGCCGGCAAGCTTTAAGGGCATTGCGACGGGATCGCTGCTGGGGATCAACAATCTCATTCTGATTGCGATCGCTATCTACCTCATCGCTTATTATTTCGTCAGCCATACGCGGACGGGACGCAGAATTTACGCGGTCGGCAGCAACCCAGGCTCCGCAGAGATCAGCGGCATTCGTTCCGGCAGAATCCTGTGGCTGGTCTACTCGATTATGGGGGGACTGTCCGGGCTGGCCGGCGTTCTGTGGGTGTCCAAATTCGCATCCGCTCAAGGAGACACGGCTTCGGGCTACGAGCTTAGCGTCATCGCGGCCTGCGTGCTGGGCGGCGTAAGCATTGCGGGCGGGGTGGGGAAAATCTCCGGGATTGTACTCGGCTCCATTCTGCTGGGCATCTTGAACAACGCACTGCCAATGATCAACGTATCGCCGTTCTGGCAAAACTTCATTCAAGGCGCGATCATCCTCATAGCCGTGCTGGTTAACGCTCTGGTGAAACGGGGGATCGACCGCAACAACCTGATGAGGAGGAAAATATAAGCCATGGAACAGAGACTGATTGCCAACAAGAAGGAATGGACGCTGAAGGGCTTTTTCTTCCAATGGGAGTGGCTGCTGGTCCTTCTCCTTGCAGCCGTCTTCGTCATGAACTCGAATCTGTCCGACTACTTTCTTGATTCCGCGAATCTGCGAGACGCGACGATGGGTTTTTTGGACAAAGCTTTTATCGTCCTGCCGATGGTATTCATCATTCTGCTTGGGGACATCGATATTTCCGTCGGCTCGATTGTCGCCTTATGCTCGGTCATTATGGCCGATCTGTACAATCACGGGCTTCCGATGGAGTGGGCCATGCTGGTCTGCCTTGCGGTAGGCACGCTGTCCGGGTGGATTAACGGCTTGCTGATCGTGAAATACAAGGAGCTGTCGGCGGTCATCGTTACGCTGGCGACCATGATCATCTATCGGGGGATAGCCTATATCCTCTTGGAGGATCAGGCCTCCGGCAAATTTCCGAGCTGGTTTAAATTTCTGGGATGGGGTTACGTCGGCGGCATTCCGTTTATTCTCATTGCCTTCGTCTTCTTCGCGGTTGTCTTCTGGCTGCTGCTTCACAAGACCCTCTTCGGAAGAATCTTGTATGCGATGGGCAATAATGCGACGGCCGCCCGGTTCTCCGGCATTCAGGTCGACCGAATCAAGCTTGTCGTCTTTACGCTGGCCGGTGTGATGTCGGCGATTACGGCGCTGTTCCTGACCTCCAGAATGGGCAGCACGCGTCCGAATATCGCGATGGGCTACGAGCTCGAAGTGATCGCGATGGTCGTGCTCGGGGGGATCAGCACAGCCGGGGGGAAGGGCCGAATGATCGGAGCGATTCTTGCGGTGTTCCTGATCGGTTTCCTGCGGTACGGCCTCGGTCTTGTGAACGTCTCCGCGCAGATGCTTCTTATCGTCTTGGGCCTGCTGCTGATCCTCTCCGTAGCGATTCCTCAGCTGAAGCAGCGATTCGCCTCCGGGCGCAAGAAGTGACCGAAACGCGCTACATGACGGCTCACAGCCGTTTTGTATAGATTCAAGCTCAGAGCGAAAAAGGGAGGAAAAGAAAGTGAAAAAATTTCTCGGTATTTGCCTGACAGCCATCATGCTGATGGTCTTGGTCTCGGCATGCGGGAGCAACAGCGCCAACAGCGGGGGCAACCAAGCCTCGGGCGATCCGAAGGCAAGCTCCGGGTCCGGGGACGCGGGCGGCAAGAAGAAGTTTGCCATCATCTTCAAGAATACCGGCAACCCTTACGGGGAGAAGGAAATGGAAGGCTACAAGAAGGCGATAGAAGAGCTGGGCTACGAGGCTATCCTCAAGGCTCCGGATCAACCGACCGCCGAAGCCCAGATCACGATGATCGAAGAGCTGATCTCGCAGAAGGCGGACGCTCTGGCGATCGTCGGCAACGATCCCGACGCGCTTCAGCCTGCGCTGGAGAAGGCGATGAACGCGGGCATTAAGGTGCTTTCTCTGGATTCCGCGGTTAATGCGCAAAGCCGTCTCGTCCATGTCAATCAAGCCGACCCCGAGCGGATCGGCCGCACGTTGATCCAGGGCGTGGTGGAGATGATCGGCGGCTCCGGCGAGATTGCGATTCTAAGCGCGACCTCCCAGGCGACGAATCAGAATGTGTGGATCGAGTGGATGAAGAAGGAACTGGAGGACCCGAAATACAAGGACGTGAAGCTGGTTAAAGTGGCTTACGGAGACGATCTTCGCGACAAGAGCGTATCCGAGACGGAAGCGCTGCTGAAATCCTATCCCAATCTGAAGGGCATTATCGCGCCAACGACGGTAGGGATAGCCGCAGCAGGCAAAGTGTTGACGGATAAAGGCTTGAAGGGCAAGGTGCAGCTGACTGGGCTCGGTCTGCCGAGCGAAATGGCCGAGTACATCGAAAGCGGCGTCTGCCCGTGGATGTACCTGTGGAATCCGCTTGACGTCGGATACCTGTCCGGGTATGCGGCAGACGCGCTCGTGAAGGGGACGATTACCGGCAAAGCCGGCGATAAGTTTACCGCCGGTGCCCTGGGCGAGAAGGAAGTCATCCCGGACGGGGATGGCACGCAGATCATGCTGGGCGACCCGTTCAAGTTCGATGCGTCCAACATTGCGGAATGGAAAGCCGTCTATTGATTCATTAGCTTGCGGAAGGAGCCGTTCCCGCGGTCGAGTCGGACCTGCGGAAACGGCTCCTTCCCGTTCGAGACGCCCGCTTCGCTTAACGGGCCCCTTCAGACGCGGCAGGGTGGCGAGCCCTCAATTGCCGGCTCATCTCCGCGATGGCCGATTCGTCGGGCCATCGCATGCCTGCGCTTCCTTCGCTCTGAGGTGTAGCCCCGAACTCTGTCAGCGTTCGAATAATGCCCTCCGTGAAGGCTTTCGCCGTGCCAAGGCCCTTAACGGAGCGCTCAGCCAGACTTGTCATGACCTCCGGCCGAACGGCCGGAAAGCTGTCGGATTCCGCGCCGGATGCTGCCCGCTCGTAGAAGGCCCGAACCAGCTCTCCGCGCTGCACCCCCGAGCCTTCAACCACGATGAAGGCCTGGATGATCATCGCCCGCAATTGGCGCCGCTGGGCGATTCCGCAGAATTTCAGCCCGTCCAGCTGCAGATCGTAATCTCCCGGACAATAGGAGCCCGCGACTTCTCCCCGGTCTATCTCTCGCCCCCCGGCTGCAACTGTTCGGCGAATCAAGCGGTGCATACGCTCGAAATCCGTACGGAAGTCCTGCTTGCCTTCGCTGATCGGTAGAATCAGAGAGAGGTTCACGACACCGAGATCAAGCGGCACCGCCGCTCCCCCGGAATTGCGCACGAGCGTGGAATAGCCGGCCTCCTCCAATCGACGGATCGCCTCTGCCGCAAGAGGCAGCCGACTGTCTCTCGTTCCCATCACGAAAGCTCTCTGGTGACGCCAGAGGTGACAGACGGGCTGACCTCCGTTCCCTGCGGCCTTGCCCAGCAACTCGTCCAGTGCGAAGGAGCGGACAACGTCCGGGGAAGCGGCTTCCGTCGTCCGATCGAGGATCGCCATGCCGGACACCCAAGGGATATCGCTGTCGTTCATCTATGTTCCCTCCAAGCAAGCTCCTTTCCCTCCAGCATACCCGATCGCGGAAAGCCGCGGCAACCATCCGGGATGCGCGCGGAGCTTCTCTTCCCCGGACGGAAGACGTTGCAAACCCGCCGGATACGAATTAGAATCAAGTCATATCCGCTATCTTGATTCGGCCCGAAGGGAGTCTATCGCGTTGGAGTCCGCTATACTCGGGAGCTTCATCTCCGCCATGGCTACCGTGCTGGGGGCTGCTCCTATTTTTTTCATTAGAAAGCTGTCCGAGAAATGGAAGGACATTCTGGTCGCTTTCACGGCCGGAATTATGGTGTCCGCCTCCACGTTCGGACTGATGCCTCAGGCGATTAAGGAATCGGGAATGATTGCCCTCACGCTGGGCATCCTGATCGGCATTCTGGCGCTGGATCTGATCGAGAAAAACATTCCGCACATCGACGTGGAGAACGATAGCCGCGTGAGCTCGTTCGACTCCAAGTCGCTCTTGGTCATCATTGCCTTATTCATTCACAATATCCCGGAAGGGCTGAGCACCGGCTTCAGCTATGCCAGCGAGAATCAGGGGCTTGGACCGATGGTTGCGATCTCCATAGGCGCTCAGAATATGCCGGAAGGGCTTATTCTAGCGGTGTTCCTGATCAACTCTAAGGTCAGCAAGCTGAAATCGTTCTGGATCGTTTTTTTGACCGGCCTGATGGAGGCTGTATCTGCAGTCATCGGCTATTTTACGGCAAGCAGCATCGAGAATCTGATCGGCTACGGGTTGGCTTTCGCGGCCGGGGCCATGCTGTTCATCGCCTATAAGGAGCTCATTCCCGAGAGCCATGGACACGGCTATGAGCGTCCTTCGACGTATTCGTTCATCATCGGGCTGTTGGCCATGTTATATATAAGCCATTGGTTTGGGTAAGGATGCGGTGTGGAGGGAAAGCCTATGAATTTGTTTCATATAAGACTTGACGAGCGCTCGGAAGAGCAGATGAAGGCGTTTCTGGAGGAGCATTTCGTCAGCCTTTCCTGCCCTGGCATAGGAGATATGGAGCGTCTCGACAAGAACGAAATCCGGGCAAAGCTCGCGGCGGCTTATGGCGGCGCATGGAGCCCTGAGCTGGAGAAGCGCGCCGAGGAGCTTCACGCCTTCGCTCATTCGGTGGAGGATGGAGATCGCATTCTGGTCGAGCATGGGGACTTCGTCTATCTGGGGGATGTCGGCGATTATTATTATGTGTCCTCGCCGGAGCCCCTTGATCGGGTGAACGCTCATCGGCGCGGCGTGACCTGGCTTCATCGCATCCATCGCTCCCAATTCAACTCGCTCGTCCAGAAGTGGCTGGAGGAGCCGGGGGCCGTTCATGCTTTCGGTTATCCGCTGGCTGCGGCGCAATTGGACGATTGGATAGGGCCGAACCCGGCGGGCTTGGTATCCGCGCCGGAGCCGTCGCCGCTAGTCGATCGGCAGACCGTCGAGGAGGCGCTGAACATTCTGAGACAGGCGATGAGATGCGAGGATGCGGAGAGGCGCGAACGCGCCGCGGCAGCCATCCTGCGCTATGCCAAGCCTTAACTTAAAGCAACAACGGCAATCTTCCCGCGCCGCGGCGCGCAGGAGATTGCCGTTGTTGCTATTTGCGGGTCGTATATTGGTCATTATCGCCGAGAATTTCCCGGACGACATTGCGAACCATGCGAACTTGATCGGGCCTCTGGTACCTTAGCGTCGATACGATTTCCTGGAGATCCGCCTCGGACTCGGTGCGCTTCTCTTCGCCGTCGATGTACGTGAACAATTGCGATAGGCTGACCTCCAGCGCTTCCGCAATTTTGGCCAGATTGAGCAAAGAGATGTTTTTCTCGCCCCGCTCTATCTGTCCGATATAGGAGTAATGAAAACCGCCCTTTTCCCCGAGCTGCTCCTGCGATTGTCCCCGTTCCTTGCGCAAGCTGCGGATACGCTTCCCGACCAGCTTCAGGATGTCCTTCTCCATAAATCGCGCTCACCTCTCATTACTTTTAAGTGTAGAAAAGGTGCATGAGGGAATGAAGGTGTAGAGGAATACAACAATGGTTAATTATTGTATCCATAAATCGCATTTAAAGTTATAATCAAGACGTTCGATTATTTTCGACGCGGTTCGCAGGATTTTCAGATCGTATTGTCGATCCGTGCCGTCGCATGCTCATCATTCGCCAAGGGGGAACGTTATGCTTCTGTCGCTCTTGAATTCCAGAGGAGAGTATCGCTTGCTTGATGTGAAGGAGATTGTGTATCTGCAGACGAACGGAACGGGGAAAATGACGATTTATTCCTATGATGACGAGTTCAAAATGATCTCCACGGTCAAGGAGATGTCGGAGCTGCTGGAGGATTCCGGGTGGTTTCGCACCGATCGGGGAACGCTGCTGAACCCCGAACGCATCGAGCAGTTCGATGGTATCCTGAATATTGTCAAGCTGAGGACGAGCAACGGGGAGATCATCACGCCGGTATCCGGCAGGACGCAGAAGCAAATTCGTTCCTATCTGAGGACCGTGAAGGAAGTCGGCTTGGATAGCTGAAAAAAGTACGAGCGGGGAGTTTAAGCGGCAGAATTACTGTCCATTCTAGTAAAGCCATCCTTTACTAGAAGAGGTGATCGTATGCTCTTGCTGCTTGTGGCCGGCGTTTTCGTATCCATCGCTTGCGCGACTGTCGTGGGAACCGGTTCTGTGTCGCCCGCGGCCAGGTCCCTAAGCTTCGTAACGGCTACTATCGGAACTACGTTGGGGCTGACGGCCGGCTCGGTCGTGTCGTCGCTCGGGGCGAGCGCCGTGGCTGCGTCATCGGCCGGACTGATCTTGGGATCGCTGACGGTTATCGCGGGCAATGCCGCTATCCGCCGTAGAATCCGTTCAGGCAAAGCTCATCGTCATCTATAGGCGCAATGCCAAAAATCAACCCGCCGGGACTCCCGGCGGGTTTTTTGACGAGGCGGTATGTCATCCCACGAAATCGCGTCGCAGCGTAAAGAGGTCCTTCAATTCTTCCGTAGACAGCTCTGTAATCCACCCCTCGGAAGAGGAGATGACATTCTCGCTGAGCTGTTGCTTGTTTTCCAGCATTTCGTCGATACGTTCCTCCAGCGTGCCGAGCGAAATAAACTTGTGAACCTGGACGTCCCGAGTCTGGCCCATTCGATAGGCGCGATCCGTCGCCTGGTTCTCGACGGCCGGGTTCCACCAGCGGTCGAAATGAAAGACGTGGTTCGCGGCCGTCAGATTCAAGCCGACTCCCCCGGCCTTCAGCGACAGGACGAACACGCCGGGATTGTCCGGGGACGGCTGCGCCGGCGCGCTGGCCTGGAACTGCTCGATCATCCGGTCCCGCACGGCCCTAGGCGTGCTGCCGTTCAAGTAAAGCACCTGCTCATCCAGCTCCTGCTCCATAATTCTCTTGAGCATTTCCCCCATGCCGATATATTGCGTGAAGATCAGGCACCGATCCCCCTCCTCGCGAAGCTCCTTGACCATAGCGAGCAAGCGCTCCAGCTTGGAGGAGCGGCCGATCAAAGCGTCGGCGTCCAGTAAGGACTGCTCCGGCGTACCGGGCGGGCCCGCCTCCGGCAAGGCTTCCTTCGTGATCAGGATCGGATGATCGCACAATTGCTTCAATTGAGTCAGGGCGGCCAGAATCGCGCCTTTGCGCTCGATGCCCTCCATCTTTTGCATTTTCTCCATTAGCTCGTTGACCTTCTGCTCGTACAGGGCGCCTTGCTCGGCCGTAAGATGAACATAGGTTTTCATCTCGTTCTTGTCCGGCAGGTCCAGTTGGATGGCCGGGTCCTTCTTCTTGCGGCGAAGCATGAACGGCTTGATCAGCTTCTGGAGGTCAGTGATCCGCTGCTCGTCCTTGTCCTTCTCCACCGCCAAAGCGAAGCGTTGGTTGAAATCGCGGGAGCTCCCCAGATAGCCGGGATTCATAAAGTCGTACAGCGACCACAGCTCCGACAGTCGGTTCTCGATCGGCGTTCCCGTCAGGGTGATGCGATGACGCGCGCGCAGGCTGCGCAGCACGGTCGCTTGTTTGGTCTGAGCGTTCTTAATATTTTGCGCCTCGTCCAGGCTGATGGAGGTCCAGACGATCTCCTGCAGCGTCTCCTGATCCAGCGAGCAGGTCGCGTAGGAAGTCAGTACGACATCGGCCTCGAACGCTTCCCGAATGAAGTCCTCTCCGTTCAGTCGTTTGCCGCCATAGTGCAGCATCACCTTCAAGGAGGGAGCGAAGCGGCTGATCTCCTTCTGCCAGTTGCCCAGCACGGAGGTCGGACATACGATCAGCGAAGGCGGCCGATCTTCGGCATTCGCGGCTCCGGATTCCTGGATGTGCAGCAGGTAGGCGATAAGCTGCACGGTTTTGCCAAGGCCCATGTCATCCGCCAGGCAAGCGCCAAGCCCGAAGCGCCGCAGAAAGCTGAGCCAGCTGTAGCCCTCCTGCTGATAAGGGCGCAGCTCCGCGCGGAGCCCGGCAGGCGAAGCCAGCTTGGGCTGCTCCGCTTGCTGGGTCAGCTGCCCTACCAGCTTAAGGAGGTGCTCGTTCAGCTCGACCTCCAGGCGAATTCGCTCGGCTCGCTCGGCTTCCCGATCCTCCGCAGCGGCTTCGTCGACGAAGGTTCCCTCATCTCCGAGCAGGTGCAGTTGCAGCACGTCCTGGAAGGAAAGTCCCTGCCGTTTGTCTACGGCGGCCATCGCTTTGCGAATTTGCGCCAGCAGGGCGGGATCAAGCGGAATCCACTGTCCCCTGAACCGAACGAGCCGCGCATTGCGGGCGACCAGCTCGGCGAATTCCGCCTCGGTCAGATCCAGGTCCCCGATAGCGATCCGCCAGTCGAAATCGACGAGCGAATCGAGCCCGAACAGCGAACCGCCGGTCCGGCCTCCTTCGCCGGAGCCGATCTTCGCGCGCAAGCGGGGCTTCTTCCGGCTGGCGGTTTCCCACCATGCGGGGAGAAGCACATGCCAGCCGGCCTCCAGAAGCCGTGGAGCGTCGACGGTCAAGAAGCGCCACGCGATATCGTCCTCCAACGGCTCGGCGAAGAGATCGCGGGGCTCTCCGTTAAAGCGATCGTCGGGAAGCAACGAGAGCAGCCGTTCGAGCCAGCGCAGGGAGCGCTGACGAATGTGAGCCGTCCATTCGGGCGGCCAAGCGCCTAGCAGCTCGCCGCTTGCGGCCAGGCGAACGGGCCAGATCGCGGACGAGTCGGCCTTGTCCTGCAGAACAAGGCGCAGCCGCCAGACCTCCTCGTACTCGTCCGGTTCAAGAAGCTGCAATGCGGGACGGAACGGGGCGTTATCCGCTTTCCAGCCGATGGCGACGAGCCAGTCCCGTTCGTCCAGCCCCTGCAAGGCATTCGTTTTGTCGGAAAACAGTTGCGGATATTCTCTGCGAAGATCTCCCGCCGACGTAGGCAAGCCGTAATGCTTAGCGAACACGGCCGCAGAGAAGGCGGCGCGCAGTCCGTTCATGAAGTCCTCGTCCTCCGAGGCGGCCAGCAGGGCGCGTTCCTCCTCCGACAACGTGTCCTCCTCCCATGTCCAGTGCAGCTTTCCCGATTGGAAAGCCTCATAGCTAGGGTGGTAATGTTTGGCTTCGACGCGTTGCATTAGCAACGGGGCCGCTTGAATGAGCCTTTGGGCAAGATCGTCCCAGACCCATTCGACATGCTGAAGCACGTTCAGCCCGGCGAAGAAGGGAAGCACCATCTCGGCGGGCAGCACAACGGCTTCGATGCCTTCAAGCTGATGAACGTCCAGCTCCGTGCCGTAGAAGGAAGCTTCATGCCAGGCGAACAACGCATGCTTGAGGGCGAGGCCCGGAGCCGATTGAGAGTGATCATAAGAGCCGTGAATCAAGGCGTCCCCGTATCCGCCCAACAAGACGCGGATGTAGATCGAGGGCGTGTGGGTGCGGGATATCATCATAGCAGCTTCCCTTTCCGAAGCTCCTCCTGCAGTGCGCGCAATCGGCTATGCCTGCCGATGAACGAGTCCAGAAACTGTTCCCAGCGCGGCTCCTGCTTCAGCTTCTTATATAGCTTCGCAAGTCTCTTGAGCAGCTTGACCGCGATTTTGTAGCTGTGTCTGTTCTTCAGCAGCACATACTTCTCTACCGCCTGGTGGTAGAAGGGCAGCAGCAGCTCCGGAGCGTTCTTCTCCAGCGGGGCCAGCTCCGCAACCCGAAAATCCGAGGGATCGCTTTCCATAGCGAGCTGATAATCCATCCAGCGCTGCCACTTCCCGTTCTCCAGCAGCTTTTCCTCGTAGAGGGCACGGGCTTGGGGGAGCATGGACATGAGGGCGTCCCACATGCGCGGCTCGGCTTCCGGACAATGCTGCACAGCGGCCTCCCAGTAGTCCGAATAAGCGCGCAAGCCGCCGCTTCTTCGCTCGCTGAGCAGCGGCGTAATTTCGACGAGCCAGGCAGCCAATCTGCTCCATTGCTCCTCTTGTGCGAGCTGTGCCGGGAACCTCAGCAATAACTCCGTTGGGATAGGGTGGATTCCGCTTGCCCCCGTCAATTGCCTCCAAGCTTCCGAATCTTCGGCCTGGAAAGCCCGGATAGCGCCGAGCGCCATTTTCCACGCGAAGCGGGACAACGAAGAGCCCAGCGCCTCCGCAGATTCGTTCAGTCTGTTCAGCTCTTCTCCGTAAGCCGACCCGTCAGGCACGCGGGGAGAAATCCACAAAGTCCATAGCTCCAGATAATGGTGAAGGAAGTAGCGATTTTCGTTCGCCTCCGCCAGCATTTCCTTCCGAACATAATCAAGCGTCTGGATGACCCTCAAGGCGTGTTCCGGCTCCCAGACTGAAGGCACGGCCTGCGCGATTTTTTGCCGAATGGAATCCTGCAGGTCGGAGGCTGCATGATGCGTATGAAAGGCCAGGTAGGCATAGACATATCCGGTCTGATCCGGAGACTGCTTGGTCAGCTTGGCCAGCACGAACAATTGAGCATGCAGGACGAACCAGGACTCAACTTCTGGCGGAAGCACGGGCTTTACCCGATAGATCGCGGCAAGGGCGTCGTTGACGAACTGCGCGTTTTTGGCGCTCTGCGCGAAGCGTTCCGTTACTTTGGCAAACCATTCGTGCCATTCGGGCACGCTCATGGCATTAAGGCGTTTGGTTTGCTCCTGCAGCCGCTGAAGCTCCTCTCCGGCTTTCCGGGCGTTTTGCACCTTGGCCTGAGGATTGGAGGCGGCCGTCCTGGCCGAGCCGGAGATGGACTTGGCATTCACGAGCGTATGGATCGAACGGTTGTGCAGATCTGCATATTTCAGAATAACGGCGAACATGTGCTTGCAGTAGTTGCCCACTGGACAACCGCAGCGGCTGGCCGCAAAGGAATCCAGGTTCAACTCGACGTGATACAGGTCTCCGCCTTCGACAAGGGCCTTCACAAGCCTCGGGGAGGGAATCGTCAGCTTCACGACGCGCCCCCGCTTGAAGTATTGAAACCCTCTGCTCATCATGACTTCGCCGAAGTGGTCGGCCACGTCCTGGACCAGCTTGTTCCAATCCTCGTCGCCAAGCTCGTAAGTAGGTATCATTATATATAAACTCCCCACGAAAGTATGGTCGGGTTAACTCCATAATTATAGCATTTGCGTCATTTCTTTGCTCGACCGGAAGAGGAGAGGAGCGATTGTCCCGCAGTCCCGGCAGGTGTTGCGAAACCGTTCACACAATTGTCTCAAAACGTCGGAGAAACGATATTCAGGTCATTTGCCGATCTGTTATGATGATCGGAAGTACCAAGAAAATAGGTTGAATTAACCAGACAAAGGCAACATGGGAGGCCGACACAATGGCAACAGGTACTAAAGTTCGATTCAAGCTCACTATACGCAAAAAGCTGTTGGCGGTAGGGGTCTTTTTGCTGCTCGTTCCGATTATAATCTTGGGGGTAGTGGCTAATAACGTCTCCTCCAGCGAGACATCGGAGCTGATCGAGCACGGGTTGAAAAACAATGTAAGAATGGCGCTGGAAACGCTGAATACGCTGGATCAATCGGTCCGCAACGAATCCATTACGCGAGCGGAAGCCGAGGAGAGCCTGCGGGTGATGCTGCTCGGAGAGATGCAGGCGGATCATACGAGACCGATTAATAGTGCGATAGATTTGGGCGAGAACGGGTATTTCTATGTGCTGGACGACAAGGGGAACCTGCTGGCTCATCCCAGCATAGAAGGAGAGAATATCTGGGACAAGCAGACCACCGACGGAACCTACTACATTCGCGAGGTTGTGCAATCCGCGCTGAACGGCGGAGGCTTCACCTACTACGACTGGCCGTTGCCGAATTCGTCGGAGGAGGCCTCCAAGGTCGTTTACGCCGAGGTCGATCCCCATTGGGGCTGGATTATCGCGGCCGGCTCTTATATGAAGGACTACGATGGCGGACAGCGTGCCATTCTGTGGGCGATATGGGTGACGCTGGCCTCCTGCTTGTTCGGGGGACTCATTGCGCTTGTGCTGTTCGGAGAGCATATCTCCCGCCCGGTCATTCGAGTGACGAAGATGGCGGAGAGAATGGCGGAAGGCGATCTGACCATAGAGGAGGTTCGCGTCGGCAACCAGGACGAAATCGGGGGCATGGCAGCGTCCTTTAACCGCCTGTCCCACAATCTGAAGGAGCTGGCGGGCAATCAGCTGTTGAGCGCGAACGCGCTTGCCAGCTCCTCCGGCCGATTGTCCAAGGTGATCGAGGAAACGGTTAAAACGGCGCATCAGACTGCGGAATCGCTGGCCGGATTAGCGGCCAACAATGAAGCGCAGGCATCCAGCGTCGAGGAGACGTCGAAAGCGATGGAAGAGATGACGGTCGGCATCGATCGAATCGCGAAGGCCTCGGCGACGACATTCGAAGCCTCTGCCGCTACGCTGGAGGAGGCGGAGGAAGGCAATCGTCTGATCCACCAATCCTCGGATCGGATGCACACGATCAGCGAGACGGTCAGCGAGCTGGGGCAGGTCGTGAGCCGATTGGGAGAACGCTCGCAGCAGATCGGGGAAATCTCGCTCGTTATCCGGGAAATCTCGGCGCAAACGAATCTGCTTGCCTTGAATGCTTCCATTGAGGCGGCGCGTGCGGGCGAGCATGGCAAAGGCTTCACCGTCGTGGCTAGCGAGATTCGCAAGCTTGCCGAGCGTTCGGACGAGTCCGCCGCCCAGGTGGCCGAGCTGATCGACACCATCATCGCCGAAATCGCCAATGCGGGCGGGATGATGGAGAAGGGCGAGCGGGACGTCTTGTCCGGCACAGCGTCCATCGGGCAGACGGGCGAAGCGTTCGGGCGCATTTTGGAGGCGACGCGCAGCGTAGCCGATCAGGCCGAGGAGGCTTCAGCAGCCGCCGAGCAGATGTCCGCAAGCGCGGAAGAGATTGCCGCGTCGCTGCAGCAGATGGAGCGCAGCTCCGCGAAGGCCGCAGAGGCGGCAGGCGGCATCTCGGCGGCTACCGAGGAGCAGCAGGCGGCGATGGACGAAATCTCGACCTCGGCGCAGCGCCTGAGCGAGATGGCGGCGGGTATGAGAGCGTTAGCGCAAAAGTTCAAGATTCAATAGTGTCGGAGCGTTGAACTTTATAGCTTGCTGGATGAGAAGGAGGCGTGGACGATGTCCGCGCCTCCTTTGTCATGAATTCCCGTCGAGCAACCAGTTAGTTACGCAAAGTCGAACTAAAGCCCGCCGAAGCCCCGCCCAGCAACCAGTTAGTTACGCAAAGTCGAACTAAAGCCCGCCATAGCCTCGCCAAGCAGCCGATTAGTTCGCCAAAGTCGAACTAAAGTGCGCCGTAGCGCCGCCGATAAGCCAATTAGTTATGCAAATTCTAACTAAATCACGTCATCGCGGGTAGCGTCAAGAAGTTTGTGTAAACCCTAGTCGGGGGATTACTCGGAGTAACGTTCGAGATACATTTGTTCAAACTTTGCCTTCGTGTCAAAGTCGACA
>NZ_JBHSED010000024.1:0-686 GCF_042651945.1 Cohnella boryungensis
A
The DNA here is from genome assembly GCF_042651945.1 of Cohnella boryungensis. Taxonomy (NCBI): domain Bacteria; kingdom Bacillati; phylum Bacillota; class Bacilli; order Caryophanales; family Paenibacillaceae; genus Cohnella; species Cohnella boryungensis. The sequence goes on from NZ_JBHSED010000024.1 coordinate 2, forward strand.
TCGGGCAGGAGGACCGTGTCAGGCGGACAGTTTGACTGGGGCGGTCGCCTCCTAAAAAGTAACGGAGGCGCTCTAAGGTTCCCTCAGCGCGGTTGGAAATCGCGCGAAGAGTGCAAAGGCATAAGGGAGCTTGACTGCGAGACCTACAAGTCGAGCAGGGAGGAAACTCGGACTTAGTGATCCGGTGGTACCGAATGGAAGGGCCATCGCTCAACGGATAAAAGCTACCCTGGGGATAACAGGCTTATCTCCCCCAAGAGTCCACATCGACGGGGAGGTTTGGCACCTCGATGTCGGCTCATCGCATCCTGGGGCTGAAGTAGGTCCCAAGGGTTGGGCTGTTCGCCCATTAAAGCGGTACGCGAGCTGGGTTCAGAACGTCGTGAGACAGTTCGGTCCCTATCTGTCGCGGGCGTAGGAAATTTGAGAGGGGCTGTCCTTAGTACGAGAGGACCGGGATGGACGCACCGCTGGTGTACCAGTTGTTCCGCCAGGAGCACCGCTGGGTAGCCAAGTGCGGAAGGGATAAGCGCTGAAAGCATCTAAGCGCGAAGCCTGCCTCAAGATGAGATTTCCCAATTCGTAAGACCCCTGGAAGAACACCAGGTTGATAGGCTCGGGGTGGAAGCGCAGCAATGTGTGGAGCTGACGAGTACTAATCGGTCGAGGGCTTATCCTACGAATG
>NZ_JBHSED010000025.1:0-71698 GCF_042651945.1 Cohnella boryungensis
TAAGGTCGTATAGTGCCGCATAGGGACTAATCGCAAAAGAGATTTGAGGCTGGAACAACTGACTTCACGCCTTTCGCTGTAATACTTTAATTATACAGCAGAGAAGGTACTGCTCTCTCAATGTAATTGAGGAACGTTACCTTCTTTTAGTTGAAAGACTTTTTCAGTGGCCTCCCTCTAAGCGTACCTATGGCAAGCCACGAAGCAGGAACCGTCGGAATCCCCGGTTATTCTTGATTTGTCCAAACACACTTTCCGGCTCAATCATTCGCCTAACGGAATCGATGTAAAAATAGGGCATGTATCTCCTGGAGGAGCGGAGCCGCAAAACCATAATCGAGATAAAACAAAGAAGCTGCTCAAAAGTTTAGCACTTTAGAGCCAGCCCCTTTTTATACTCATCGCATAGCGTGATACAAAACGTGTGCCGCTGCGCCCAATGACGGCGAAGCCGTGTGTTTACTTGCGCTCAATCAGAATCGTCAGGCTCACCAGCGTGACGAACACGGTTGCGCCCATATCGGACAGGATCGCCACCCATAGGGTCAGCCAGCCGGGTACGGCCAGCGCCAGCGCCAGAAGCTTAAGTCCCATCGATACGCAAATGTTGAAGGCTATCGTTCGGTTAACCCGCCGCGATAACCGAATCGCGCCTGGGAGCTTGCCGAGATGATCCTGCATGAGAACGATGTCGGCTGTCTCAATCGCGCTGTCCGTTCCCTTGCCCATGGCTATGCCGAGCTGGGCAGTAGCTAGGGCGGGAGCGTCATTGATGCCGTCGCCGATCATCCCGACGGTTCCCTGCCGGGACAGCTTCTGGATCAGCGACACTTTGTCCTGGGGCAGCAGGCCGCCGATCGCCTCGTCGATACCGACCGCATTGGCGACCTTCTCGGCCGTTTTCTGATGATCACCCGTAAGTATAACGGTGCGCCGGATGCCGCTACGCCGCAGATCGGAGATGACCGAGGGGCTTTCCTCCCGAATCTCGTCGGCGATTCCGAACAGCCCAAGCACCCGTCGCCGATCCGCAACGAGGACCAGAGTTAACCCTTCCTGCTTCATTTCATCGATGGCCAAGGCGATTTCGGGAGGCAGAGAGAGCTGCGTCAGGCTGCTCTCGCTACCCAGCGTGTAGGCTTCGCTTTCATATTCGGCTTCGACGCCGCGTCCGGGTATTGCGCGAACGCTGTCGGCCGGCTTGAAGGCGATGCCTGCCCGGCGCACTTCCTTCATAATGGCTTTGGCCAATGGATGGGAGGAGGCGTTCTCGATCGCGCCGGCAATTTCGAGCAAGCGATCGTCGTAAGCGAGCATCTTCTCGACGTGGGGCTCGCCTTTGGTTAACGTACCCGTCTTGTCGAAGGCGAGCGTGTCCAGCTTGCCGAGCTGTTCGAGGTGAACGCCGCCCTTGATCAGAATGCCATGCCTCGCGTTGCGCGCAATGCCGGCAATGATCGCGATCGGCGATGACAGAATAAGCGCGCAGGGACATCCGACGATAAGGACAGCCAGGCCCTGATACAGCCACTCCGTCCAGCTTCCGTTCAGCAGCAAGGGAGGAATGGCGATCACCAGTACGGCGACGAGCATGATGAGCGGAGTATAGTATTTGGCGAACTTGTTAATGAACAGCTCCGTAGGCGTCTTCGTCTCCTGGGCTTCTTCGACGAGGTGAAGGATTTTGGCCAAGGACGAGTCCCGATACGCCTTGTCGATGCGAACGTGAAGCAGCCCTTCGTTGTTGAGGCTTCCGCCGAATACCGCCTGACCTTCAGCCTTCTCCACGGGCAGAGATTCCCCTGTGATGGCCGCTTCATTCACAGAGCTTCGTCCGCGCGCGACGACTCCGTCCGACGGAATTTTCGCGCCGGGCTTGACGATTACCGTATCGCCGACGCGAAGGGCGGCAATCGGAACGGTCGTTTCCCGACCGTCCTCCTCCAGCCTGACGGCTTCCTTGGGCGCAACGTTAAGCAACGCTTCCATCGAGCGTCGCGCCTTCTCCATGCCAAGACCTTCGAGCAGCTCATTCAATCCGAATAGAATGGCGACGAGCGTCGCTTCCTTCCATTCCCCGATGGAGACGGCGCCGACCAGCGCGATCGTCATCAGCGTATCGATGTTAAACTTCAGGCGAAGCAGATTGCGAAGCCCTTTGTAGAAGGTCGAATATCCGCTCAAAGCGGCGGCCGCCAGATAGAGCGGGACGACGATTCGGGCAGACCAGAGGCCGTCCATGGCCATAGCTCCCAAATAGATCACAGCGGACACGGCCAGAAGCGCGATCATCCTGACGGTGCCTTGTCCGTGTTGGTGATCGTGGTTGTGGTCGTTGTCATGATCATGGCTGTGGCTGTGAGAATGACCATGGTCATTCTCGCGACCAGAAGACTTCTTAAGCGGAGAGGGGCTGACGCTTGATTCCAGGCCTGAAGCTGTATGCGCGGGCAGATCCTGATTAGACTGCGCTTGCACCTCGGATTCGCTGCGCTGATCGATATAAGCGCGTTCCGATTTCAGAATGGCTTTCACCTTATCCAGCGATACGCGCTCGTCCAGAAGCAGCTTGCCGCTGTTGAAGCTAAGCTTGGCGGTCGCACCGTGCTCCAGTCCGCGAATTTCGTTCTCCAGCGTTTGGGCGCAATGTCCGCAGGACAGGCCTTTCACCCGATATTCATTCATGCTGCTCATCCTCCGAAATTGCGATATTAAATGAATACTTGCTCACATATTACTCCTCAAATGCAAAAATGACAACAAAAGATGACAATTATTAAGATTGCACAGCCTGAATATTTCCCATTTCCTTCATGTGAAAAATGTGTTATTCTGAACGGGAACAAACGTTCTATCCAGAATCGGAAGGGGCCAGCGCGTGGGAGATGATCTTAATTCGGAAATCGACGCAGCGATCGCTTATATTCAGCGACACCTCTATGAGCCATTGCCCTTGGCCAAGCTTGCAAGGCACATTGGATACAGTCCGTTTCATTTTACGCGAATGTTCAAGAAAAGGATCGGATTGCCGCCGCTCTATTATGCCTCCGCGCTAAGGCTGCAGAAGGCAAAGGATTTGCTGCTGGAGACGAGCTTGAGCATCCGGGATGTCGGGCTGGAGATCGGTCAGCAGAGCTTGGGCACGTTCACGACCCGCTTTACGGATCGCGTCGGCATGAGCCCGTCCCATTTTCGCCATTCTTCGGAAGCGGCAGGAGCTCATCTTCGCCTGCTGCGGGAATTGAACGATTGGTCTGAGCGTCGGCCGTCGCTTATGCCTCATGGGGCGATCAGAGGAACCGTATTTACCGAAATTCCGTTCGAAGGGGTCATTCTGATCGGGTTGTTCCCCAAGCCGATTCCGGAGGGGCTCCCCCTGTACGGAACATTGATCTCGTCCTCGCGCGAATTTTGGCTGTCCGACATAAAGCCGGGGACCTATTACCTGATGGCAACGTCCGTGTCCTGGGGCGCAAGCGCGAGGGAGTTTCTGTTGCCCCATGCCACCTTGCGTACCCGTTCCAGGGAGCCGATCGTCGTCAAGCCGTATTCCTCCGTGCTGGAATTGCCTGTGACGCTGCATCCGCCCTTGCCGGACGATCCTCCGATATTAATTTCCTTGCCGCTGCTGATGAACCGTTTTCTTAACCGAGTAAGCGGCGGGAGGAGAACGACGGAGATTCCGTCCTTCGCCGGAGACGGTATGCGTTAGCAATCGGTAAGAAATATTCGGGAGCTGGACATGCTACAATGAATCTAGCTTGAAGTCGTCCCACGACGACTACACTATACTTAAGAGGTGAATTGACTATGGCGCTTACAGCGCAAAAGATTTTCCTGAACCTGGCAGTCAGCGATCTGGACAAAACGATGGCCTTCTACCGCGCGGTCGGATTTGAATTCAACGCCCAGTTCACGGATCAGAACGCGGCGTGTATGATCGTCAGCGAAGACATCTTCGTCATGCTGCTCGTCAAGGATTTCTTCAAGACGTTCACCGGCAAGGAGCTTGCCGATCCGTCCGTAACGACCGAAGCGATCGTGGCGATCTCTGCCGACAGCCGGGAGCAGGTGGACGAGATCGCGGACAAAGCGCTGGCAGCGGGAGGCAAGCCGTCCAACCCGCCGACAGACCACGGATTTATGTACGTTCGGAGCTTTCAGGACCTCGACGGCCATCTCTGGGAGATCATGTATATGGATCAGAGCGCGATTGCGCAAGAGTAACGAACGAACACACGCACCGACCCGCGATTATCGCGGGTTTTTCTTTTTATAAACAACCGTTCGCTTATATAATAGGGAGAATGAGGAGCGGAGAGGAGTCGCGAATATGCATCCACTGGTTAAAGAAACGAGTCCGTTTAACGAGATTACGGTCTACGAGACTTCGCATTTCGCAGGGTGCGAGGGGAAGTTCCGCTGCTTGCGCTTCGCGGACGAAGATGTGCAGGGGGCGATGGACCTGAAGGATCGAGATCGGGTCCTTCTCGGCTATCAGAAAGCGCTAATTGGCTTAATGGAGCACGGCAATCCGATGTTCGAGCGAGCGTTCCTTATCGGACACGGCATCGGAACGATCTCAAGGCATTTCAGCCATAAGAAGATCAGAGCGGCGGAGGTTGACGCTGCCGTCGTGGAGATCAGCAGAAAATATTTCGACTATCGCCTGAACAACGTTCTGGTGGGGGACGGGCGGCAATTGCTGGAGGAGGAGCCGTCGAAGGAATTCGACTATATCCTGCTTGACGCATTTACGAGCAAGGGGACGCCGGTTCATTTGACTAGCGAGGAGTTCTTCGCGTTGACCTCGGACAAGCTGCGACCGGGCGGGACGTTGCTCCTGAATGTGATGGGCAGACCGAGAAACGACAGGTTTATCGCGGCGCTGGCCACGACGCTCAAGCGGACCTACGACAGCGTTCAGGCCTATTCCATGCCGACTGAGCGGGACAGCGACAGCCGCAACATCCTTTTTGCCGCAGGGGAAGAACCGCTTCGGCAAGGCCTCCCGGATGGCCTGGGGCTACGAGAATTCGTGCCGGAAGAAGGCCATCTTATCCGGGATAGCATACGCTAAGGCGCCGGACTGTCGGTTAGCGCTGGAAAAACTCGATCCATTCCCGATCCGGGCCGTGAAAGAAGAAGTAGCGATGACCGTTCGGAAGCGCGGTAATCTGGTCAAAGCCGTCCACGAATTCGATGTGCAGTTCTTTTAACCGCTCGTATTCGGCTTCGATATCGTCTACGGTGATCGCGAAATGATGAATTTTTCCTTCCGTAGGCAATTGGGCGTTGTAGCCTTGAATCAGCTCGATCTCTGTTCCCTCTGCACCCGGGGTTCCCAGAAAGGCGAGCTGTAGGAGGCCGTTCGTGTGCGTAAACCGGCTCTTAACCTCCAATCCCACGATTTCCGTGTAGAAGCGGATAGTCTGGTCCATATCGGATACCATCACGCCGACATGATCGATTCTCTTTACAGCCATCTTCATGACCTCCGTCTGTGAAATGAGTCTATCCTAACTTGGGCGATTGGAGGTGTCAATCTTAAAATGAAGGAATTCTAATCTTAATAAAGCAGGGATTCGACACAAATCATCGAAATTAAGCATAAGACAAGTATACGAGCGATAATCGATTGTGTCGAAGGGAGTAACCGTTTTGAAGAAGGCTGTCCTGTCGTTGCTGAGCGTAATCTTATTTTTCACCTTTCAGGGAGGAAACGTTTACGCAAGTCAGAAGGATCTCAAGGAAGCGATCAACGAAGTGGTAGGCACCCCTTACAAATGGGGAGGAACGACAACAAGCGGATTCGATTGCTCCGGATTCGTACGGTACATTTTCAATCAGTACGACATCAAGCTGCCCCGCACCTCAAGCTCGCAAGCGAAGGTAGGGACCAAGGTCGATAAGGACGAGCTGCGTGTCGGAGATATGGTGTTCTTCAATACGAGCGGCAAAGGCATTTCCCACGCGGGCATCTACGTAGGAGACGGCAAGTTCGCCCATTCCTCCAGCAGCAAGGGCGTGCGGATCAACAAGCTGTCCGAATCCTACTATTCCAAGAGATACGTTACTGCTCGTCGGATCGCTTCAGGCGAGAACTATGCGGAAATGGTCAAGGAAGAGCCGGGAGCGGAAGACGACTCCGAAGTATTGGACGACTAGCCGTTACAGCTTAATCATATGCAGCGAACGAACCGCCAACGGATGCGCAGGAGCGCAAGGGTTGGCGGTTTTGTTTGTCGGAATGGCCCACCGATTGTCACGGCGTTGTCACGAATAGCCGCAATATAGCTCCTTCGAGTCATGTTGCCAAGGCTTCAGGCGAGATATAGTTAAAGAATGGGTTTATTCGAGCTTATTTATTATGAGAAGCAGGAGGGCTTTCGATGAAAACGAATCCGCAGCAGAAAAACACCTGGCTGTTCGTCGCATGGGCGTTTTCCGTCATCGCTACGCTGGGCAGTCTGTATTTAAGCGAGGTTCTAGGGTTTGTCCCCTGCAGCCTGTGCTGGTATCAGCGCATTTTTATGTATCCGTTAACGTTCATACTCGGCATCGCTTCGGCCAAGGATCGCCCCGACGCGCTGATCTATGCGCTGCCGCTTGCGATTGTTGGCGGGGGAGTATCCGCGTATCATATTTTGCTGCAGGAGATGCCGCACGACTCCTTCGTCGCATCCTGCGGACCAACCTCCTGCGCGGAGGACGTATTGGACGCTTTCGGGTTTCTGACGGTGCCTATGCTGGCGTTCGCCGCATTCGCGCTGATTGTCTTCTCGTTGATCAAGGCTCGCAAAACCCGCTGAGCCGACACCTTCGAAGCGAAAGGGGAAATGAGCCATGCTGTCCGCCATTCGGATTCTTATCGTCGACGATCACAGCCATGCCAGAGAGGGCATGAGAATGATTCTGGGCTCGGATCCTAGCTTCACGATCGTTGCGGAGGCGGCTGACGGACAGGAAGCGATACGCTTGACCGGGGAATGTATGCCCGATTTGATCCTGATGGACATCAATATGAAAGGAATGAACGGGCTGGAGGCCACGAAGGCGATCAAGTCCCGTTTTCCTTACGTGAAAATCGTTATGGTGACCGTGTCGGACGATATTGCGCATTTGTTCGAAGCGCTCAAGAAAGGCGCACAGGGTTATCTGCTGAAAAACCTGAATCCCTCCGCATGGCACGAATACCTGAAAGCGGTCATCGATGACGAGGCGCCGCTCTCGCGCGAGCTGGCCCATCGGATTCTGCTTGAGTTTGCCCCGAAGGAAGCTCAGCCCGCGTCGGGCGGCAGCCAACTGACTCCACGCGAGCAGGAAATTTTACGCTGGGTGGCCAAGGGCTACTTGAATCGGGAAATCGCGCATGAGCTTGATATTTCCGAGCATACGGTCAAAAACCACCTGAAAAACATTCTTCACAAGCTTCACCTCGATAACCGGGTGCAATTGACGCGTTACGCCTATGAGCAAGGTTTTTTTCAAAATTGACGGTTGACGGCAAAGCCGGGAAAGAGAACGTTATGGGTCGCTCTGGGGAGCGGTCTTTTTGCTTGCGGCCAGTCTCTCCAATCATGCGAACCGTATACGGAGAGAGACGAATAAGCGCCCGGCAACCCATAGGAGCTATTCTGTTCCGCGTATTGATCTCATAGGGTAAAGAAGGACAGGCGACAGCCGAAACTTCGAACAGGACGAGGTGCCCTATGGATACGTTGCGCTTGCAAATATCGGGAATGACATGCGCGGCTTGCTCTTCCCGCATTGAGAAGGGGCTGCAGCGGCTGGACGGAGTTCAGGCGGCCTCGGTGAATCTGGCGACGGCTCAGGCCATTGTCCGCTACGATCGGAGAAAGGTCGGAGATGACGGCATTCGCAGCAAGATCGAGCAATTAGGCTACGGCGCCTCTGCAGCGATCACTGCGCCTCATGAAACGCACGAAGCCGAAATCCGCAGCCTTCGCGCAAGGTTCGCGGTGTCCTTCCTCTTGTCGCTGCCGCTCTTCTGGGCGATGCTTTCCCATATCCCATTGCTTGATCGCCTATGGATTCCCGAGGTGCTCTTATCGCCGCTCTTGCAGTGGGGGCTGGCTACCGTGCTGCAATTCTACGTAGGGTATCCTTTCTATCGGGGAGCTTATCTGGCTCTGAAGCAACGAAGCGCCAATATGGATTCGCTGGTGGCGTTAAGCACTTCCGTGGCCTACTTTTACAGTCACTATCTGCTGCTGCAAGCGCGCTTCGAGATCGCGCACGATCAGCTCTATTTCGATACGATTGCCATGGTTCTAACGGTCATCCTGCTGGGCAAGCTGCTGGAGGCGAAAGCAAAGGGCAGAGCGCTGAAGGATCTGAACGAACTGTATGGATTACAGATTCGTCTTGTGCGGGTGAGAAAAGGGCAGGGCGAGGAGTGGATTCCGGCAGAAGAGCTGAGAAAGGGCGAGGAAGTGATCGTGGAGGCGGGAGAGTGGATTTCAGCCGACGGCAAAATCATAGCGGGGTCAGCCGAGGTCGACGAGGCGCTGCTGACGGGGGAGAGCGCACCGGCGCTGAAATCTGTCGGAGACGACGTGTACAGCGGCACGCGCTGTCTGAACGGGGCATTGCGTATCCGGGCGTCATGCGACGCGAGCGGCACGAGGCTGTCGCGCATGATTGCGATGGTTGAGAACGCGCAAAGCGTGAAGCCGACTCTTGCGAGGAAGGTCGACAAGGCGGCGGCGGTCTTCGTGCCGATTATGGTGCTATGCGCCGTCCTTACCTATGCCTATTGGTCATGGGGAGCGGAAGGCGCGTCCGCCGAGCTGGCGATTCGTCACTCACTGGCCGTACTGCTGATTGCATGTCCCTGCGCGCTTGGCTTGGCCGCCCCCGTTTCTATCCTGATCGCTACGGCGTTGGCGGCGAAGAAGGGCATTCTGTTCAAGGACGGAGGCGCTATGGAGACGCTGGCGAAAGTGGATCGCTTATTGTTCGACAAAACCGGAACATTAACCGAGGGCAAGCCGCGGCTGAAGGCGATCCAGACCACCCGCTATTCCAAAGCCTATCTGCTTCGCATGGCCGCTGCCGTCGAGCGCCAATCCGCCCATTTGCTTGCCGAAGCGATCATGGAAGCGGCGGAAAAACAGGGGATCGTGGTTCCCGAGGCGACGGGAACGATGGAAATCCCCGGCGGCGGCGTACAAGGCCTTGTAGAGGGAAAGCAGGTTCGGGTCGGCCATCGGCAATGGATCGAGTCCGCTGCGGGAGAAGCCTCCGATATGGACGCGATCTTCGGGGAGCTGCCGGCCGATGCGGCCGCGACCGTGCTGTACGTGACTATCGAAGGCAGACATTCGGGAGCCCTTCTGCTGTCGGATACGTTAAGAAGCGAGGCGGCAGAGGTTGTGGCGAAGCTCAAGCCTGCGGCGAAGCTGAGCATCGTAACGGGAGACCAGCCGACTCCGGCTTACGCCATCGCCCGCCAAGCGGGCATAGAGGAGGTTCGCGCAGGCTGCTCTCCGGAACGCAAAGCCGCCGTTGTCGAGGAAGAGCGTCGGGGCGGTCATATCGTCGCCTTCGTCGGCGACGGCAATAACGACGCAGCCGCGCTCGCAGCCGCCGACGTCGGTATCGCGATGGGCGGAGGGGCGGGAGCGGCCATGCAAGTAGGGGATATCGTTCTGGCTCGCAATAGCCTGTCCGGGATTGCGGATGCCTTCCGGCTCAGCAAGGCCGCCCTGAAGAACATTAAGCAGAATATCGCCTTTGCCATTGTGTACAATACCGCAGCGGTGCCGCTGGCTGCCGCGGGTTATCTGGATCCCAAAATCGCCTGCCTGGGCATGGCCGCCAGCTCCGTGCTTGTCGTATCCAACGCGCTGAGGCTTCAATCGGTGGCGCTTGCGGAGAGGGGCCGCGAATGATCTCCGCTCAAACGCTGCTGCTCGTCGCCTTGGCCGGCCTTATGGGCGCCCCCCATTGTCTGGTGATGTGCGGAGGCATCTCGTCGTCCTATATTCTAAACTCGCCGCGAAATCCGATGGCCTCGGCCATCGCTTATCATGCCGGAAGAATCACGACTTATACCGTTACTGGCGGCTTGATGGGGCTGATCGGCTCCTTTCTCAACGTTGCGGGCGCCTATATCGGCTTGCAGAGCATCGCGAGCATTGTCGGCGGCATCCTAATCATCGTATGGACGTACAAACGATACGCGTTGCCCTATCAGCATCGAATCGGCGTGATCGGACGGAGGGCGAACGAGGCGTTGGCCGCCGCTGGCATACGTCGGGAGTGGCCGGGAGTCTATCTGTCTGGCGTCATGCTGGGCTTTATCCCATGCGGACTCACTTACGCGATGCAAATCCAGGCGGCGGCTTCCGGGACATGGGCGGGAGGCATGCTTCTGCTGCTGGTGTTCGGATTATCGACGCTGCCGGTGTTTATTCTGCTGACGATTTTTGCGCTTCGCTTAAACAAGACGCATCGCAAGGGCATGAGGGTGACCGGAGCCGCTCTCGCTTATATCATGGGCTTACTCTCGATCCTAAAAGGCCTGTCCGCCAACGACTGGATTCCGGGGGTTCACCCTTGGCTTTGGTGATCATTAATGTCATTAATAATTATTTTGCCTTGAAAGAATGCACGGCGACCAAGGTTTCTTCGCCTTGCTTAATTGTGACGTTCGCTTGCCATGCGCCCTCCATAACCGGAATGCCCGTAATCTCATATTCCCCTGCGGCAAGCGGCTGCACCACCGCCGGGATATGTCCGCAGAACATGCCCGGCATAACGAAATAAGCGGTCAATTCGGCATCCTGAACAGGATAGCCCGCTGCATTCGTCAAGCTCAGCAAGAGGACATTTGCCGACATGACGGCTGCGACAGGCTGCGAACGGATTTCCGCCCGAAGGCCCGCTCCGTCGGCGACACTGCTGGTCGCGCGCTCCGAATCTCCTCCCCGCTGCAGCATTCCGCTGCTTAAGCTCCCCCCGATCAACAACAATCCGACAACCGCAGCCCCCAAGACGAGTTTATTGGACACGGTATCCCTTCTTCCGCATGATTGCTGTTAAAGATGTATATCCTCCGCATGTGCCATCTATTCCTTATCGACCGAAGGTCCGAATTGGGGATATTCGGCAACTGTCACAAGAATGCCATCGAAACTAGCCCTAAAGAGTTATGTCATAGAAATGGCGATGGGCTAGAATAATAGCAGAAAGCCATTGTATAGACAGGAGTGAGAGGGTGAAATTCAACAGAACGGGGTGGCTGGTCCTGATCCTCTTGGCGGCGGTGAGCCTGACGGCTTGCTCTTCGTCCTCCCAGGCGGGAGATCAAGACCCTAAGGACATTAAGGTGGAATTGGCGACGGAGCCTGCGCAAGCACGCGCGGGGGAAGCGACGAAGCTGCTCGCTACCGTTACGGGGCTTGTGAACGCCAAAGACGGCATCGTCCAATTCGAGATTCGCAAGGCGGGCAACAAGAGCCTGCCCGAGCTGATCGAGGAAGTCGAGCATTCCGGCGACGGCTTGTATTCCGCGAGCTTTACGTTCAAGGAGCCGGCAAGTTACGACGTCTATATTCACATCTATAGCGGCGAGCTTCACATTACGAAGAAGAAACCTGTGGAAGTGATCGAATGAAGCCTTTCAGTCAACGCGGCGCTAGGAAGAGCCTTCGGCTGCTTCTGGCCGGCGCGGCTCTGAGCTTCGCTCTAGGGGCTAGCGCAGTCCACGGCGAATCGCGGCAGCCGGAAGAGCTGGGGCGGGCGCTGCAGGCCGCAATCGACGAAGCGGAGCCCGGAGACAGGCTGGAGCTGGAGGCTGGACGTTATGCGGGGCCGATCATCGTCGACAAGAAGCTTACGATTGCGGGCGGCGGTCGGGCGCAGGTGACCGGCAACGGCGAGGATGCGGTTATCGTCGTTCGCGCGGACGGCGTCGTGCTTGACGGCTTGACCCTTCGGCAGCCGCAATCGGGAGAAGCGACGGCAGTCTTGGTGGAAGAGGCGGATGATGCAACGCTGAGCAATCTGGTGATCGAAACCGACGGTTACGGAATCAAGCTGCGCGGGGCCGATCGGGCAGCGCTGAGCGGCAATCGAATCGATTGGACCGGCGCCGGAGGGGCGCAAGATCGTGTCGGCGTCGGCAGGAAGAGCAACGGGATCGATCTCTACGATTCGCATGACGCGGCAATCGTGTCGAATGAGGTCTACGACATGCGGGACGGAATATATCTGGAGAACAGTCACCGCGCGAATGTGGAGCAGAATCGGGTTTACCGCTCGCGCTACGGCATTCATTGCATGTATACCGACGGTACGCAGATTGTCGGCAACGAAGGGGAGTACAATGTGACCGGCGCCATGGTCATGGGCGTGACGGACGCCCTTGTGAAGGACAACTCCTTTCGCAAGCAGAGCGAGAATGTCAATTCGCAGGGCTTGCTGCTGTTCGACGTCCAGACGTCCCGAATCGAGAACAATCTGTTCGAAGGCAATCGAGTCGGCATCTACATGGAGCAGTCGTCGGATAATCTGTTGACCCGCAACGCCGTCGAGCGCAACTTCATGGGGATTCAGTTTCTCGAATCGGCGAATAACCGATTCAGCGACAACCGGTTTATCGCCAACGTGATCGAGGCGGAGGCATCGGACAGCGCGGGCAACCGGATGGACGGGAACTTCTGGGATGCGGTACAGGGACTCGATTTGCAGGGAGACGGCTTGAGCGATATTTCCTATGAGATCAATCCCTTTTATTCGCAGCTCATCGATAGAACGCCGGCCTTTCAATTGTTTTTTCAATCGCCGGGCATGGTTTATTTAAGCGAGATGTTCACGGCTGACAGGGGCGAGTGGGCAAGGGATGCCGCGCCGTTGATGAGTTTGCCGGACGGAGTACCCAACCCGTCCCAGTCGGAGCCGGAAAGAGGCTCGATGGTGTGGCTGCTGGGGCTGGCGCTGCTGGGCGGTTCGGTATTTATTATGTATAAGGGAGCTAGATAAGGATGAAGAAGTGGACGATGGCATTGGTCATGGGGCTGGCGATTACTCTATTAAGCGCATGCGGAGGCAACAAATACGAGCCCGTGGCGATTAACGAAGATGTGGACGTGTGCGCGATCTGCAATATGCAGGTGAAGGACGATGCCTATGCGACGCAGCTCACGACCAAAGACGGCAAAAACTACAAGTTCGACGATATCGGCTGCATGAACGAATGGAAGTCGCGCAACGGCACCGACAACATCGGCAAGGACTATGTTCGGGATTACAACGACAAGGACTGGGTGGAGTACGAGGAAGCGACTTACGTCTATGACGCTTCGATTCGCACGCCAATGGCGTACGGGATTGTCAGCTTCAAAGACAAAAAGTCGGCGGAAGCCTTCATTGCCGAGCAGGGCGTCGGGAAGCTGATGAGCGCCAAGGAGCTGACCCAGCATACGTGGGAGCAAAACAAAAGCGGCATGAACATGGGCCACACCCACGATGGCGAGGAAGGCGGACATGAAGGCGAAGGCATGGACATGAACACGGACGCAAAAACCCATTAAGCGCAGCGCGGATTTCGCGGCGCCGAGGTTTGCGGTCCATCGCGGACGAGCCTTCTTTTCCAAGTGAACGGGCTAAGCCGGAGAGTCACTATCAACGAACTTATGGAGAGGTCAACATGGCGGATTTGCTGCAAGTAGCCAAAAGGGAGATTCGGATCGGCTTTCGCAACCCGTGGGCTTATTCCTTCCTGGCGCTGTTTTCCATATTCAGTCTGAGCCTGCTGCTGATCAACTCGCGCAATATCGTCGAAGGCTACACCGGGGTCACAGGCTCCATGCTCAGTCTGACGCTGTACCTGCTGCCGTTAATGACTCTGTTTCTGGGCTCCTTCTCGCTTACGGCCGAGAAGGAGGAGGGCAGCTGGCAGCTGCTCTCGACCTATCCCATCGGCACGATGTCGTTCGTGGCGGGCAAATACGCAGGACTTTCGCTCGTGCTGGTGACGATCGTCGCATTCGGCTATGGCCTGATGGGCGTCGTCAGCGCCTTTACCGGTACGGGCTTTGCTTTAAGCACTTATTTGCTGTTTGCCGCTTTTTCAGTCGGGCTGGTTCTGCTGTTTCTGGCCATTGCCATGATTGTCGGCTCTCTGTCGCGCAATCGCTGGCAAGCGTTGACGATCAGCGTAGCCCTTTGGTTTTTCCTGATTATCGGATGGTCTACGATCTTGATCGCCGCGCTTGGCGGGCTGCCGTACTTGTGGATCAAGCCTGTTCTCGTCGTCATGACCTTCCTCAATCCGGCGGAGCTGGTCCGTCTATTCGTCGTCATCAAGCTGGGCGGGGGCTCGGTGCTGGGGCCGGAATACTACGAATGGGTCGGCTGGGTGAGCGGTTCGGGCGGCACGCTGATCTTCCTAGGCGTATGCATCGCTTGGCTCGCGGTCTCGGCTGCTCTCGTCTACTGGATCTGGGAGAGGGGGCGTTCTAATGGCTAATCCGCTTGTCCTCGCAACGGGCATCGGCAAATCGATCAAAAAGCAGACGCTGGTGGAGCCCATCGACCTGAAGGTTGCGGCCGGCGAAGTGTTGGCCTTGTGCGGCGGGAACGGCGCGGGCAAGAGCACGATTCTGAGAATGATCGCCGGCATTCTGCAACCGACCTCCGGAGAGATCCAGGTGAATGGCTTGACCTGGGCGGGGAACCGGGCTCAGTTCGCGAGACAGATCGGCTATATGCCGGACGATTACCAGTTTACGCAAGGGCTGACAGCGATGGAGGCCTTGTCGTTCTGGGCTTCGCTTCGCGGAGTCGACAAGACGCGAGTGCTGGAGACGCTGGCAATCGTCGGGCTGGAGGAGAAGCGGCACGCCAAAGTGCAAACCTTCTCCAAAGGGATGCGTCAACGTCTGCTGTTCGCGCAAGCGATACTAGCCAAGCCACCTCTGCTGATGATGGACGAGCCGACCAACGGGCTGGACCCTTATTGGATGGATGAGTTCGTCAGACTGATTCGCGAAGTAAAACGGGAGGGACATGCCGTTATTTTTTCCACGCATCAGCTTCCCGTTGCCGAAGAGGTGGCGGATCAGGTCATCTTCTTGAACCAAGGCAAAAAATGCGGAGAGGGCAGCGTGGAGCAGTATCGCGCACGCTACGGCGACCATCCGCTTCACGCGGCGTTCCGAGAGGTTCTGGCATGAAGAGAGAAGGGCATTCGTTCAAGAGGAGGCTGACCGCATTCCTCGTTGTTCTCGCGCTTGCCGGATTGATCTCTGTACTGGCGACGACGCTGCTCTCCGATCGGGATACCCGATCGGACGGCTTCGCGCTCGGGGAAGAAGCGCCTCCGATCCAAGGCGTGGATACCGCGGGGCAGCGTATCGCCTTGCAGGACTATCGCGGTCAAGCGGTGGTCGTCAACTTCTGGGCGTCCTGGTGCAAGCCCTGCGTGCAAGAGATGCCGCTGATCGACGAGGCGTATCGAGAAGGCAAATTCAAGCTTATCTCCGTTAACGCAGGGGAATCGAAGGGCACGGTGAACGAATATTTGCGCGAGCACGGGATTTCCTTTCCCGTGTTAATCGATGCGACGGGTCAAGCTTCCGATCGCTATCGGGTCGTTGGGCTGCCGGCGACCTTCGTAATCGATGAGCAGGGCAGATTGAGTCGGATGGGCGTCGGCGAATTGACCGATCGCGAGCAATTGGACGCCTTATTGTCCGGGGCAGGCGAGGAGAGCTAATACGAAAGCAGGGCGGCCGGATCGCATTCCCGGACCGCCCTGCTTTCGTATGGAGCTGCGCGCTTTTCTTATTGCTTCGAGGCCAGCCATGTCGTGAGCGTGATGATTTCTTCCTCGGTAAGACGCTCCTGAAAGGCAGGCATACCGCGTCCCCCGGTGGAGATTTTCTTGAATAGCTGCTCCTTCGTCAATTTGCCGCCGACATGAGCAAGCTCGGGTCCCATCGCGCCTTGCAATTGATCCCCGTGACAGGAAATACAGAGGCTTTGATACAACTGCTCGGATGCGGGAGCATCCACGGCTCTTTCCGGCACCTCGAATTTGCCGCCTTCGGCAACGGCATCCTTTTTCTCGGGCAAGCCTGAGCTGATGAGATATACGCCAAAAGCGCAAGCGATGCCGATCAGAACGGCCATGATCCTTTTGTACAACTCAATCCCTCCTCTTGTAGGGGGCTTAAGCCCCCTCCTCAAGCAAGCTCTCGATATCGGCGAGAACCTCATCCTTGTTCAATTCGTCGCCCATCGGGTATACCTTGCGAATACGTTGATCGGCATCAATCAGCTGCAGCGAGGTCACCGTATGCACGAATTGACCTTCCCCCAAGTCCTGAACCGTAACGTCGTATTGGGAGGCAATCTTTTCGGCCTGCCCGATATCACCCCGTAGGACGTCCCAACCGGCAGTGTCCATCTTCATTCGGGAGGCATACGCCTTCAACACCTCGGGCGTATCGCGTTCGGGGTCAAATGTGACCGAGACGAATTGAACCCGTGTGCCGAACAGCTCCCGCTGCTTGAGCGTCTCCTGAAGCTGAGCCATTCTGTAAGTCGTCAGAGGGCAGATGTCAGGACAACTGGTGAACATGAACTCAAGCAAGACGACTTTGCCTTTGTTTTTGCCGGAGTCCACGGGCAATCCGTCCCAATCGCGCAGCTCGAAATCGGGCGCGGGCTTGACGACGGGCAGGGAAGGGCCCGAATTGTTGGCGTCCAGGATGAAATAAGCTCCGAGGCCGATGACGATGGCAAGTAAAGCCAATGGGAATACGTAGCTCCTTTTGCCGGCTTGTGCGGAATCCTCAGGCAAGCTCTCACCTCCTCATTCTCGCCGGCATTGGCCGACATTTCGAGTATAGGTATATTTCATCCGCGATAAAATGACTCGATATAGCTATAGTGAGCCGGGATTATGGCCGAACGATGACACTTCGGAGAGCTGCGCGCGAACGAAAAAAACAGCGGCTCGGGAATAGGCTCCCTGACCGCTGTTTCATTTGGCACTGAAGAATTTTCGCAGGTAAAGCGGATCTTATCGAACGACCAGCAGGAAGAACAGAATCGCAATCGCAAAGCGATAGTAGGCAAACCACGAAAGCCGGACTCTCTTAATGACCTTCAGGAACGTCACGACAGAGATCAGGCCCACGATGAACGAGGCTGCAAGTCCGGCCGCGAAAAAGCCCAAATCCGAGGAGGCCAGCAAATCGCGGCTTTTGAACAAATCCAAGCCCGAGGCTCCGAACATGATCGGAACGGACACTAGGAAGGTAAAGTCGGCGGCGGCCTTCTGGCTTGTTCCGAGCAGCATTCCCCCCGAGATGGTCGACCCGGAACGGGAGAAGCCCGGCCAGAGCGCCAAGCACTGAAAAAGTCCGATTCCGAAGGCTTGGCGATAGCTGATATCGTCCATCGTCTCGGCGGTTATTTTGCGGTTCTTGCGATCGGCGATCAGAATAAGCACCCCGCCCGCAACGAGGCTGATCAGCACCGTCTGGGACCCGAACAAATATTCCTTGATCAGACTGTGCAAGGCTAGCCCAATGACGACAGCTGGCACCATGGCCAGAAACAGATGGACGAGATTCAGCCTCTTCTCCGTCTTGACGTCGCGCCAATGACGTAGAATCTGCATATATTTCCTCCAATAGAGCAAGGCTACAGCAAGCACCGCTCCAAGCTGCACGACGATCTCGAACGTCTTAAGCTTGTCGCCGCTCAGATTAAGCAGGTCTGCCGTCATGATCATGTGTCCAGTCGACGATACGGGCAGAAATTCCGTCAAGCCTTCCACGATTCCCATAATAATTGCGCTTAATATGTCCATTCTTATCCCTCGCTCAACATAACATCTATCGCCTCATTGTAGCATGACAAAAATAAAGACAAAAAAGCGATTCAGGATGAAGCAAGTTGTTGAAAAGAAGTCAAGGGGACAAATGCGACAGTTTTGTGTACAACTATCGAGGGATATCGTGATTTTCGATGAAGTTCCATCCGAAATTTGACACATTTGCTCTTCAGCTTCGTATAAACCTCTAATACCTTTAATAAAATTTGAAAGGAAGTCTGAATTGATCCTCAATTTGTTTCTCGTCGCCGTGCTTATCGTTCTAACCGCATTTTTCGTCGCTACGGAGTTCGCCGTCATTAAGCTTCGCCCCAGCCGGGTTGACCAGATGGTGATAGAAGGGAAGAAAAACGCGCTCGCAGTGCAGAAGGTTACGAGTAATCTGGACGGTTATCTGTCCGCATGTCAATTGGGGATTACGATTACGGCCCTGGGTCTCGGATGGTTGGGAGAGCCGACCGTCGAGAAGCTGCTCTATCCCTTATTCGAGCAGTGGGGCGTTGGAGAGAAGGCGGGACATATCCTCTCCTTCGGTATTGCCTTCGTATCGATTACGTTTCTTCATGTCGTACTCGGGGAGCTCGCTCCGAAAACGATGGCGATTCACAAGGCCGAAGCGATCTCGGTATTTACCGCGCCGCTCATTATTCTGTTCCACAAGGTGATGTACCCATTCATCTGGGTGCTGAACGGCTCGGCGAATACGCTTGTGCGCCTATTCGGTATGAAGCCGGCCAGCGAGCATGAGGAAGCCCACTCGGAGGAAGAGATCCGCATTATTTTGTCGGAAAGCTACGAGAGCGGCAAAATCAACAACACGGAATACGGCTATGTGAACCGGATTTTCTTGTTCGATGAATTGATGGCCAGAGAAATCATGGTGCCTCGCACGGATATGGTTTGTCTATATGAGGATATGACGCTTGACGAGCTGCTCAACATCGTAAAGAAGGAGCAATATACCCGGTTTCCTGTGGCCAGAGAGAGCAAGGACCATATCATCGGGTTTATGAATACAAAGCAATTCTTCTTGAAGTATGACAACAATCCCGAGTTTGATTTTCGTTCGCTGATCCAGCCTGCCATGACAGTGCCCGAAGCGACTCCGCTCAAGAGCCTGCTGCCCAAAATGCAGCAGGAGCAGGTCCATCTTGCGATTCTCCTTGACGAATATGGCGGCACATCGGGCTTGATCACGATTGAAGATATCCTGGAGGAAATCGTCGGCGAAATTCGCGACGAATTCGACAGCGACGAGAAAAAGCCGATCGAACAGCTGGCTGCCGGCAAATATCTGGTAGACGGCCTGACGCCGATCGACGAAATCAATATGCTGCTGGGAATTGCGCTGGAGCATGAGGGAGTAGACACCATCGGCGGTTGGCTGTACAACCAGCAGCCGGATCTGGCCAAGGGCACGGAATGGAGCTTCGAATCGCTTCGCTTCATCGTTCGGGAGCGGGACAAGCATCGGATTCGAAAGCTGGAGATTAGACAAGCTTAGAGAAGGGGCAACCCTTGAATAGTAAGCAGACTCGCCAAAGGATCGTTATCCTTTGGCTTTTTTGCGTTGTCCGGGCCGGACTTATCTGCGGAAGCGACTCAATCAATCATAAATCCTGTTTTTTCTTATTCGACAACATCAAACAACAACAATCGACATTCCCTTAAGTTATAATGAAATGTATATTTGTGCCATTTCTTATAGAAGTGATCTATATCTCTCAGAGAGGTTACAGGTCGCCAAATGAATTGGAGGTGCTTGAAAATAAATCTCGGTTCCATCCGAAATATAAATATTCGATGATAGAGGGGGAAAGCGCTGAATTGAGTAAACGAAAAAAGCTATCGAATTTGATTCGTGAGGTCACCCATTTCGTGCCGTATTATAAGCAGTTTCTTGAGTCGACGGATACGTACGACGATCCTGTTCAAGCGCTAGCTCGGCTGCCTATTACGGAAAAGGCGCTTTTGCATAATCACGCGGAGCAGTTCTATTCCGAACGAATCGATAAGAGCCGCAGAGAAGATCTGCTTATCGCTGAAGTGACAACCGGATCAAGCGGCTTGCCTATTATGTGCTATAAAACGAAGGAAGAAAGATTTCAACTGGCTCTTTCCGCATGGAAGCAACGCAGGGCCATCGATGCAAGAGTGAATCAAAGCAACCTGTTCTGTCTGCTGCACTCCCACAGCAGTCAGAAAAAAGTCGTGGATAATATGAGGAATTTGCACTCGCAAAATATTTCCAAAGTACTGCATTATCTTAGGGACGAGTTCAAGCCGTTAATTATTCATTGCAGTCCTTCGGATATATTCGAATATGCCAAGTTCATAGAACGGGAACACTTCTCTCTTGAGGACTGGGAGCTGGGCTTTATTGAAACGAATAGCGAGGTGCTCACGCTAGAACAGAAGCAAAAAATCTCGCAAAGATTTCGAACAAGAGTCATTAATAATTATGGCTGCAGAGAAGCTTGGAACATTGCCTACGAGTGTAGAGAAGGCAATCTGCATTTGTCTGATGAAGTGCATGTAGAAATTATAGATATGAAGACGGGTGACTTAATTCAGCCTGGCTCATCGGACTATGGCGAAGTCGTCATAACTGCATTGCCTATCAAGCATTTTCCTTTTATCAGATATAGATTAGGCGACATTGGACGTTTATCCCGTCTAGAATGCGCTTGCGGCTTAGAGAACGAAGTGTTAGAGCTTTACGAGGCACGGAAAATTAACCTTATTCACCGATTAACCAACGACAATACGCTCACTAACGGGGTCAGTCTCTTCAAGGGCGTATTCAGCGATCTCGTAGCCAGCGGATACTCGGACGTTGTCCAAAATATCATTCGCTATAAAATTATTCAAACCTCAACGGACGTTTTTGATGTATATCTCATGCTTCATGAAGCCCTTACCGAGCGGCTCACGGAATCATTCACACACTACGCGACGTTGAGAATCGGAGAAGGCGCAGTGTTTAACTTCTTGCAAAAATCCGCAGACGATCCCGTATTCGAAGGTAAAAATTATTCATTTTTGTCCAGGATTCAAGGATAAGAGCTTGATTGAAGCGTTTTTTTGCACGGTATTAAGAAAACGTTTTCGGAGGAGCTGTATAAGGTATGGAAGCTGCAGGAGAGAGAATTATGAAGGTGCTTGGAGAGATGGGGTTGCCGAGCCCCGATCATGAACAGACCGATCTCTTGGAAATCGGTCTTGATTCAGTGGCGTTCCTCAATTTAATTGTAAATCTTGAGCGTGAGTTCAGCATAGCGATTCCCGATGATGACTTGCTATTCGATAACTTCCGTACAGTTGCATTGATCGAAGATTATCTGACTCAAGCTGAATTTACGGTTCAACCTTAAAAAATTCGATGATTCGTGGTGATCATTCTGAATATTGTAAAGGCAATAGTCGAAGCCTGTCGAGGAAGCTGGGAGAAAAACGTTATCGCCTATAGGCGAAGAGCATGGAATTATCGGGAGTTATTCGCCGAAAGCGAACGGATAGCCGCACACTTGCAAGGACTGAAGGTAGAGAAGGGCGAGCATGTTGCGCTTTATTTCAATAACGATCCGAATTTTGTATTTGCGTCGATTGGGGCGTTGTTAAACGGGAATGCCGTCGTACCCATCGCGTACACCGCTTCAAGAAACGAATTGAACGGAATATTGACTTATTGCGATGTAAAGATCTGCATTAGCAATGTTCCACGCCCCTCCGACATCGATCCAAACGTGATGTGGGTAGCTATGGCCGATCTCGATTCGAACATTGTATTGTCCGAGAGCGATCTTGAACGGGAGCAACGAATTCTATCCTCGATATCCGCTGCTCAGGACGACATCGCTTTTCTAATGCCCACATCCGGTACTACAGGGAAGTCCAAGGTCGTGATGCTGTCCCACGATAATATAGTTACCAATGCATTGGCGCATGGGAATCGACTTGTGCTGGGGGAGAGCGATAACTTCTGCGTGACTATGCCAATGCACTTCAGCTCGACAATCACGACGCAAATGATTGCCGGCATGCTGTTTCGCGCCGAGCTGTCCATCATGAGCCTGCCGCTTGTTCCTAAGGTTTTCCTGGCTCACTTGAAAGAAAAAAGAAGCAATTGCTTTTCCGCGGTACCCACGATCCTTCGCCAATTATTTCAGGAGATGGAGAAGCTCGAAGCCCATGAAGCGGATTTAGATCATATCGACTTCGTGGTCGTAAGCGGAGCGCCTGTCCCTGCGGAGCTGTTCGAAGAATCAAAAAGAGTTTTCCGTAACGCGGAAATTGTTCAAACCTATGGACTTACGGAAGCTTCCCCTCGCGTGAGCATGATGGGACGCGGCGACACCAAGTATTCATGCGGCAAGCCGGTGGACGGCGTTATCGTAAAGGTGACGGATGTTCAGGATTCGACCTATTCGGGACGGAGAATTGGCGAGATTCTGGTAAAGGGTCCAAACGTCATGAGAGGCTATTACAAGGATGAAGAAACGACAGGGGCTACGATCATCGATAACTGGCTATATACCGGGGATCTGGGCTACATCGATGAAGACGGCTGCCTGACCGTCACCGGCCGGAAGAAAAATATGATTATTGTCGGCGGAGCGAACGTATATCCGGAGGAAGTAGAGGAGATGCTTGCTCATTTCGAAGAAATCAAAGAATCGATCGTTCTCGGAGAATCGGATGCGCTGATGGGCGAAGTCCCGATTGCCTATCTGACTTTACGCAAAGGAATGAACATCGACGTAGAAGAGCTGCGGCGAAGATGTCTCAAAAGGCTCTCGGCCTATAAGGTTCCGAAAAAGTGGTACATCATGGATGAGCTTCCCAAGACGTCCACAGGGAAATTGGCTCGGTTCACCCTAAGTCAAAATTAGAAGGATAGGGGGGCTCGCATGAGTATTGTTACAACCTACCCTAAGAGCAAGGGGTACTCTACCGGAGGCATTCCGCTGATTGAAAGAACGGATTTTTTAATGATGCCAGATCATGAACTGG
Source organism: Cohnella boryungensis (assembly GCF_042651945.1). Taxonomy (NCBI): domain Bacteria; kingdom Bacillati; phylum Bacillota; class Bacilli; order Caryophanales; family Paenibacillaceae; genus Cohnella; species Cohnella boryungensis. The sequence goes on from NZ_JBHSED010000025.1 coordinate 22,892, forward strand.
TCGCCGCTATCCATCAAGTTGGCGCAACGGCTCTCCTTTCTCGGGAGATCGAGTTTGTGCTTCGGGTTCAAGGACTGATCGAAAGCCGGTTGGTAGATTCGTGCGTACAGCTGATCTGGATAACGGATACCGGGGAGCAGAACGTACCCGGCGCGATCGTCATTTGCGCTTCCGACCCAACGATTCAAGAGGTAAAGGCGCTGCAATATTTGGAGGAGATGCATGCCAACAAAGCCTATATTCCCAAGCCTATCGAGGAGAGAGATTACGATTCGAGCGTCGCACTGATCGGGGCCGGAATCGTGAACCTTATCACTGCCATGACGCTGGTAGAGAACGGCTATAAGGTGAGCATCTATTCCGCAACACCCGAGCCAACCCAGGATGAGCAATGGCGAAAATACGGATGCACCTTCGCGGGAAATGACGCCAGAATCTTTTCCTTCAATGAGTCGAGGCAGCATCATTATCACGGAACCCCGCTGGATGAAGCAGCCAATGATCGGTATCGCAAGCTTGTGGAGACCAATGGATGGCTGAGCTGTCCACCTGAGCTTCTTCAGGAAGAGGACTTGGAATGGATAAGAGAATATGAGGCCTACCCGCAGTGGATGTTTGAAAAAATTCAGCATGAAATCATTCAATTCAATCGTGAAAGCTATGATTGCTGGAATCGCATGATCCTTGATTATCCGGAGATGTTCCATAATTCCGGCTACATAGGGCGGCTATTCCGGGTTTATTCCTCGGAGGGAGATTTGCTTAAGGGGCGCAAGTCGGAAAGAGAGATCGGCGCTTATGTCAGGGAGCTTCATCTCTCCGATTACGAGCAGGAGCTTCCCTGCTTTAGCCAAGCCTTAAACCAAGAACGGTTAAGCGGAGGGATAGAGGTCAAAGGGTTCGGACTCAATATTCATAAATTCTCGCATCAGCTTATCAACCGCTTGAGGGAGGCCGGCGTAGACTTCTATTGGGAGGAGGAGATCAGCAGCATTAAGTACACGTCTTCTGGACGAGTTGAGGCGCTCATAAGCAGCAAAAGAGCGATTAAGGCCAAGCACGTGGTCGCTTCTCCCGGCGTACCCAGCGCTAATTTCCTGCAGGGCATGGCGTCAGACAAGCAGATTGGCTCCATGCTGGGGTGCTGGCTCACGCTGCCTAATGACGAATTGAATTTGCGTTATCCGATTAAAGTCGGACGTTCAGGGTACGCATCCGAAGAGGCGGCTGCAGGAGCAAATCTCATTCCAGGAACAGGACCGGACGGCAAGCCATTGCTCTATCTCAGTTCAGGCCACGGATTTATCGGGCTGAACCCAAACAACATAAGCAAAGGTCATTTGAATTCGCTCGCAAAGGCCGTTCATGAGACAGCAGAAAGCCTATTCCCGGAGGTATATCAACAAAGCCTGCGTAACGGCTTGATTCCCGAAGAGCCAAGATACTGTATTCGCCCCTGGACTCCATCCTGCTTGGGATTGTTAGAAGTAAAACCGAACGCCGAGGGCGGCTTGTTCATTCTGACAGGCGGACACAATACGGGCGGTTTTGCCCAATCTCCCGCAATCGCAAGAGCGGTCCTCGATGCGATCGAAGGCAAAGCCAACAAGATGCACTTTCTTTATCATCCCGAGAGGCTGCGGAGATTTTTCAACTTCGTTCCGAAGGGGAGCGGGCTGCTTACCTATACTTAATTTCATATGAATGAATATGGAGGAACAAAGGCTTGACCAATTCAGTGGCGATTATCGGATGCGGACCTTGGGGATTGGCTGTTCTGGAAAGGCTTATCTATCATTTTTCCCGCGAAGATCGCAAGGGCTTGAGGGCTGAAATTCATGTTGTTGAGCCTAAAGCTCCGGGAGTAGGCGTATACGAGCAGCATACACCGGATTATTTTCTGCTTAATACGGTTTGCGGGCAAATCGATCTATTCGGGCATCGTTATCTTAACGGGGAGCATACAGCGCCGTACGAACCGCTTTCTTTCTATGAATGGCTGCGCGCCAACAAGTATCAAACGGATGATTATGGGAGCCAAAGGGAGGTTCAGCGTTCGGACTTCTTACCGCGGGCATGGCTGGGGCGTTATCTGCATTGGGTATTCCTGACGCTGATCGCCCATCTTCCGGAGAATCTAACCGTGCGAATCCATCGCGATTATGCGGACGATATCCTTTCGTTGGGCGATCGAGAAGCCATTAGGCTAAGAAATAAAGAAGCTTTAGTTGTCGATTGCGCGATCGTGACTGTCGGACATGCGGAGACCGTATCTGCGGCGCAAGATCCGGTCTCCGCAGGAAGGCCGCTCGACGCGTTTCCCTATCAAAGACTGCTGTCGACTGTTCTCCCCGGTCAGACCGTTATCGTACAAGGAATGGGCCTTACCTCTGTCGATGTGATTACATGCTTGACCGTAGGCAATGGAGGAAAATTCGAGAGGCGGGGCAACGGCAAATTAACCTATTTGCCCAGCGGGAACGAGCCTGTCCTGCTGCAATGCTCGCGAAGCGGGCTGCCTTATTTGTCCAGGCCTGCAAGAATGGAATATGACTTGAGCGCTTATACGCCAACCTTTGTGACAAAAGAAAACATAGACCGCATAAAAGAACAGAGAAAAATAGATTTCAGGCAGGACATTCTACCGCTTCTGTGGCAAGAGATGCATTCCTTGTATCGCCTTGCTTCTAAAAATGGAGCCGAACTGGAGTTTGATCCGGAGCTGCGGTTTTGGGGAGAAAATCGCAGTTACGAAGACTCGGCAGCTTATCAGCAAGCCGTCCTTCGTCAATATGGCTTGGATATCCTTGAAGCCAATCAAGGTACAGCTTCTAAAAGCGCGATCGAGTTGGTACGGGTACTGCGGGATCTTTTTCGATATGCCGTTGATTTCGGGGGGCTCACCGAATCTTCCTTTGTCGATTTTCACAGCAATATTGTGCCAATGCTCTATCGAACGGCAGTAGGGCCGCCCGTACACAAGGTAGAGGAGCTTAGAGCGTTAGTAGAAGCAGGCGTCTTGCACTACCCTTTCGGCAAGAGCCCGGATATCGTATTCCAGAGGGGAAAATGGCTGGCCAGATCGACCAGTCTTAAGTCTGCCTCAACCCGAACCGCAGATCATCTCATTCTCGGTTATGTTCAACCTATGCCCGCCGAGATGTCGTCTGTACTGCTTAATAACTTGTTTAGGAGCGGACGCTTTAAGAGATTAAATTCGGAGGTGAACAGCGGCATCGCAATCAATCCTGCTTTCAATCCCATCTCGCAAAGCAAGGAATCGCAGCCTTTACTTTATGTATTAGGTCTGATCACCGAAGGCAGCCGAAACCTGAATTTGTACATTCCGTCGCCTGAAAGTCGGCTGCGCGCCTTCCTTGACGCCGATAAATGCGCGGCAGATATCGTAAGGAAGCTGCAATGGGTGAATACTTAACGATCGCCGAATTGAATCCCCATTATAGAAAGGATGTTTCTATCATGATTGATGCAACGCCCGAACAAAGATTGCAAGGGCTGGGAATCACGCTCCCGACCGCAAGCGCGCCTGCGGCCAAGTATGCCAACTTCGTAATTGTTAAAGGCTTGCTTTACGTCTCCGGCAAGGGTCCATCCGGGAATCCCAAGGGAAAGCTCGGAGCAGCCTATACAACGGAGGAGGGCTACCGATTTGCGCGGCAGACGGGCCTAGAGGTTCTGGCCGTGGTCCAATCTGCGCTAGGCTCTCTGAATAAGGTGAATCGCGTGGTGAGGATTCAAGGATTCGTCAATGCAACTCCCGAATTCGAGGATCACCATCTTGTGCTAAACGGCTGTTCCGATTTAATGACGGAAGTATTTGGAGGGATGGGCTCGCACGCCCGATCGGTGCTAGGGGCAATATCGCTTCGAGACAACCTTCCGATTATTGTGGAATCGGTCTTTGAAGTGAAAGAATAAGGCGCTTCGGATTATGGAAAAAACGAAGCCTCGTCTGTGGCCCGTCTACAAATGGTCTCTATCCTATCTTCGGCCATATCGCCGCATGTTATCGCTTGTCCTTCTCTTTGTCACTCTAATGACAATAGGGGAGCTGGCCATTCCCAAGTTCATTCAATATTTTGTAGATACGATTCTACCTAGCGGCGATCGCATGAAGTTTCTAATGACAACCGGCCTACTTGCAGGCATCATTGTTTGCATTGTGCTGGCAACGCTGGCTCAAAACACTTTGCGAAGACAGCTTCAGGAAAAGTCCTCCAGAGATGTTCAGCTATCCATTTTCGAGCATATTCGAAAGCTGGGTTTTTCTTATTACGAGAAGACGCCTGCGGGCCAGCTGTTATCGTTAATGAATACTGAAGTTGCGGCGCTTCAGGAGTTATACAGACAAAGCTTCCCTTTGCTGCTGGAGAATCTGATCTTCTCAGTCGTATCGCTGGTTTATATGGCATTCACCAATGTAAAGCTGACTTTGATCGTGTTGCCCTGTCTTCTTTTCTATTTTCTTTTTGGTCCTAAGCTGGAAAGAAAGGCGTCCCTGAATGCCAAGCTTCTCTCACAGAATCGTATCGACGAGAATCAGAAAATCTACGAATCCATCTCTGCGTTGAGGGATATTCGCGCCAGCTCCTCGGAGTCCTGGGATTTTGAGCGTTTTCTTGCCAGGGTGAGAAGATTTAATCAGAGCATGATATGGACCTACTGGTACAATCATTTGCGGGGCACCAACCGCAGACTTATTTATTATGCGGGCGGCCTCTTTATCATCATGTACGGTTATTCTCTGTTTAGATCGAATTCGTTGTCGGCCGGCGCTTTGATGGCCTTTATCCTCTATTTCTTCGTTACTATGCAGAAGCTGACCGCCGTCATCACCAATATCACCGAGCAGAAGATTCTGATCTTCCAGGCGGAGAAGCTGTACAGCTTTTTGCAAATTACGCCCGCGGTTGCGGAGTGCGATGATCCCGTTATTGTGGACAATATTCGAGGTGAAATTCGGTTTCGCGACGTGACCTTCAGCTATGTCAAGGGCAATAGAGTGCTGAAGCATATTAACTTGTTGATTAAGCCGGGAGAGCATGTAGCGATCATAGGGGCAAGCGGGCAAGGAAAGTCGACCATATTGAAGCTCATTGGAAGATTCTACGATCCCGGCGAAGGCGAAATTCTGCTGGACGGAATTCCGCTGAAGCATATGTCCTTGGCTTCTATTCGGCGAGGGTGCGGTTATGTATTCCAAGATACGTATTTAACTGGCGGCAGCGTGAAAGAGAACATCAGATTCGGTAGGCCCGAGGCAACCGATCAAGAGGTTATCGCTGCGGCCAAAGCCGCTTATGCGCATGACTTTATTGTCAATTTGTCCGATGGCTACGACACGATCGTCGGAGAACGGGCACATACCCTTTCCGGAGGACAAAAGCAGCGGATTTCCATTGCACGGATGATCATTCGCAATCCGGCCGTCGTTTTGTTGGATGAGGCAACCTCCGCATTGGATACGGTCAGCGAGATTGAAGTGCAGAAGGCATTGGAGACCTTACTTCAGGGACGGACGGTCATTGCGGTCGCGCATCGGCTTTCCACGATCGAGAATTTTGACAGAATTATTGTACTCGATCAAGGAGAGATTGCGGAAAGCGGCAATTATGAGCAACTGGCAAGCCAAAGAGGATTGCTCTACCAAATGGCGGGCGGGAATAGGGGGTGAGAGGCGTGGCGAATCTTAATTGGATGTGGAAACACATTCGAACAGCAAAGTCCTTCTTTTTTCTGGCCATTGCCTTCATGGTGTGCGAGTCTCTAACCAATCTTGCCGGCACATGGTTATTGCAGTTCTTTTTTGATGAAGTGCTATTCGGAGAGGACTTCGAACGATTCTGGCCCTTAGTCTGTTTAATAGGGCTTATGTTCGTTTCCTACTCGCTGCTGTTTACGATAGGCCCGCATTTTATGCATCGGGCTTTGAATCGAATCCGAGCCTCCATGTTTACCGAATTCATGAATCACATCTATCGGCTTCCCATCCTTCAATTGCAGAATGAAAGAACAGGAAAGCTGGTCTACAATTTTACTAACGATTTGCACTCCAGCGCATGGGTAGCCAGCGGAGATCCTCCTCGACTGGCTCAATTGATCGCCAGCTCTGTTTTTATTATCGCTATACTCGGCAGCATGAATGCGGCTTTATTATCAGGCATGGTTATATTTTCGATTCTATATATTTACTTTGGCAGAAAGTTCGCCAATCTTCGTAAATCGGCATTGGCTTCGGTTAATAGGAAGAAATCAGATGTTATCGTTCAATTGGAAGAGGGAATCTCCTCGACCCGAGAAGTCATCGCATTCAACAATCAGGAATGGGAGAAGCGCAAGTATCAAGGCAAGTTCGAATTGTATTATGAAGCGGCGTTAAATGAAGCAAAGGTAATTAATAAACAGACATTGCTTAGCGATCCCTTAAAATGGGGGGCGCTGATCTTCGTCATTTTATATGGCGGATTTCTGGTTCTGGACAAGGAGATCACGGTAGGCATGTTTTTTATATCCTATCAGTTCACCGCCATTATGATGGAATCTTTTAATGGAATCTACCAATTCGTTATGGATTACTATGGAAAAACATCGAGCGTAGAACGAATTAGAGCCATCATCGAGAGCGACAAAATACCCGATGAAGGCTTGTCCTTCAAGGCCCCTATTAAATCTATCGCTTTCGATAACGTTACGCTTGATCTTAACGGCAAAAAAGTGTTAAAGCAGATGAACTTAAGCCTTAACCCCTTCGGCAAAACGGCGCTAGTCGGTCCAAGCGGTAGCGGCAAAACGACAGTGGCCAACCTGTTGCTTCATTTTTACGAGCCTACCGAAGGCGCATTGTTAATCAATGGCATTCCCTTAAGCGAGATCAAACAAAAGGACTGGCTCAAGAGGATAACGATTGTATTCCAGGAGCCGTACCTGTTTCCGGATACGGTCAGGAATAACCTGCTTTTCGGGCATCAAGACGTGACTGACGATCACATGACGGCTTGCTGCAAAGCGATGTTGATTCACGACACGATCGAAAATTTGCCGCAGGGATACGAGACTGTCATTGGGGAGCGGGGAGTGACGCTGTCGGGAGGCGAGCGGCAGCGGTTGGCTTTGGCAAGAGCCCTGATTCAAAATAAGGAGATTCTGATCTTGGATGAAGCGACCTCTGCGCTGGATACGATTTCCGAAAAACAGGTATTGGAGCAGATAAATAGAATAAGGAGCCAGCAAATTACGATCATGATTGCCCATCGCTTATCTACCGTACAGAATGCGGATACGATTGTCGTGATTGACCAGGGCGCGGTGCTGGAGCAGGGCACGCACGATGAGCTGATGAGCACAGATTCTCTGTACCGGAATCTTGTCCTAAAGCAAGAGCATAAATCGTAAAGACAAATCAAAAATAGAAACGCGAAAGCGTACGAGGGGATTGTATGGTGATGAACTCGAAAATTCTGCCTATTCACAAACCTCCAATTTACGGAAGATTGCATCATGGTCTTCCTCTATCCACGATTTCAATGGAAAACGATTCGTTTCAGCAATGGTTTTACAGTAACTATATTCAGCTGTTTTGCTATGAGGCCGAGGGGGGAAGCTATGAGCTTAACTTCTATGATTGTATTGTCTTCGAGCATCGATTCCCCAACTTCTGGGTGGAAAAAATCAAAAAAGAGACGTTGAAAGAAATCATATCCCCCAGACTCAGTTCATTTGTTGAGCGCTGCATACAACAGGACCGTTATGTCATTACCTTCTTCGATGAATTCTTACTTCCGCTTAAAAATCAAAATAAAAAACACATTGTCAGAGATTGTATGATCATAGGTTATGATGCTGACAGGCAAATACTCAATATCGTCGGTTTTAAGAAAAATGGGCAGCTTGGCATGGAGGAAGTATCTTATTCCGAACTGGATCATGCCTTCGATAACACCCCGAACCTCTTGCCGTGGGATAACTATATTTATTTGCTCACCCCCTTGCCCGGAAGTGACTACACATTTGACGGCGGTTGGGTAATCGAGAATATCCGGCACTATTTGGAATCGACAGACTCGCTGGCAAGCGCGCGCTTATACACGAAGCGGCCTCCTTCTCTATATGGCGTTAATGCTTTAAGAAGGTTTGCCAAGGAGCTGGAGGAGGGGGCGTTCAGGGGAAATCACTATATTGCTTCGCACATTCTATGGGAGCATAAGAAGTGCATGAGAGACCGATTTATCTATATGATGAATAATCAGTCGTATGACGGAGTCATACTGAATTCCTTTATTGCTCGATTCGACAAAATCTACCGCGATGCAGAGGTTCTCAAAAACATGTCGCTCCGCGCGAATCTTACCTCGGATCGAAGTCTGCCCAGAAGAATGTCCTCGCAAATAAAGGCGATCTGCGAGAATGATATCGAAGTGCTGACCGAGATTCTCCCCTTGTTAGTCGAGCTGAATGCGGCTAGAGAATTCATTCCCGAGAGGAGCTTGTGAACCGGATTATATGGCTAGAATCGTACAACGACCGTTAGAAGGAGAGCGGCTTGGGTATCAGATCGTCTTGCCTGAAGGTTATCAAGAAGAGAGGGGCAGGCGTTGGCCATTAATTTTGTTTCTTCATGGGATTAATAGACGAGGAGAGGATCTAAGCCTGCTCGATCATTACGGTCTTCTTGGCGTATCTGCGAGCAACGATTCCTTTAATTACATCGTACTGGCCCCGCAATGCCCGAAAAGCTCGAATTGGGTCATCGAGAGCGATGCCGTTATTGCGCTGATCGATCATGTTACCCGTGATTTCAGGGTATGTACGAATCAAGTGTATTTGACGGGCTTCAGCATGGGAGGAAACGGGGTTTGGCACTTGGCTGCGCATTACCAGCAGCATTTTGCCGCAGCGGCTCCGCTTGCGGGGTGGTATCGAATCGAGGAAGTCGACCGATTGAAAGATATGCCGCTATGGGCCTTTCATGGTCAAGAGGACGACGTCGTCCCCGTACAGAATACGCAGAATCTTGCCGATGCTTTGGCAAGTATAGGGGGAAATATAAAGCTCACCTGCTATGATAATCAAAATCACGACATCATGAATAAAGTCTATTCGAATTCAGCTTTGTATGAATGGTTTAAGCAATATGAAAGAAGAAGTTAATCGATCTATTCGAACAACCTCTAATTTATTGCCGGAGCTCTCGCCGAAGAGCGCATCGTCCCTCAATCCGGGACGGTGCGCTCTTCGCGTTTAACCTTTCATGCCATTGATTAAAGGCATAATCGTTTTGACCATGCCCATTCCCATTCGGATCATAGGCATTGCTTTGTTCATCATGCCCATGAATTCCGTCAGTCCCCCGAAGCCGCCGAGCAAGCCTCCGGCCCCTGCGCCTGCCGGAGCTGCCGCAGCTCCCGGCTCGGCGACCGCCCCCTGGAGAGCGCCGGGCATACCCATTAACGCGCCCAAGCCGGGAAACAGCCCGGACACGCTCGCTTTGGAGGTGCGCTTCCGTACGAGCGGAGGCCGCATCTTCCGACTTCTTTTTCCCGAGAACATCAATTGGCCCTTGTCGATTCCGGCAATTCGACCGACGTAACAACTCCCGTCCTTTAATTCAATGCACACGGGAACCCCGATCATCTTGCGGGCCCTCTCTCTTACCCTATTGTTCATCTGGCGCATGGCAGGAGGCTCCTTGTTCGTCATATTTTCTTGTTACAGCTTATTCGAGCAATCGCTCGCTGATTGTGCGCATAACCCGTGGGGCGGAGGATGGAGTCGAATCGCAAAAGGAGCAATAGGAGGCCAGGTGTGATAAAATAAACTCGTTTCATATCACAAAGGTTGTGCAGTCGGCACATTCGGAGGTAGGAAGATGCAGCCCATTGATAAAGCCGTTATTCAAGAGAGAATAGAGGAATTGAAGGATCAGCAGCTCTACATGCATCTTGAGCTGACGACGGGAGCGTATGCCGCTCATTTCGACAGCACCAAGCATCCAGCCGCCACCTTCGTTTCCAACGCGGTCATCCGTTACACGCACGGCTCGATCTCCGGCGACGAGACTTATCGGGTCGGCTTGAAAATGGAGCAAGGCTGGGTATACTCGGAGGGGCTTACCCATTACGAGGAGACGGAACGGGACAGATTGATTATGGCCGGCCACGATCGTCAGGGAAAGCTCGTTGTCGCCCTGCAGCTAAGCCGGGATCCCTTCTAACTGGACGAGGAGATGAATACTGCTATGAATAAACGCATTCTTGTTGTGCTTCCGCACCCGGATGACGAAGCCTTCGGGGTATCGGGCACGCTTGCCCGGCATGTGAGTGAAGGGGATCAAGTGACCTATGCCTGTTTGACATTAGGCGAGATGGGACGAAACATGGGCATTCCGCCATTCGCCAATCGGATAACGCTGCCGGACATTCGCAAGCTGGAGCTGGAGGAATCCTGCCGCGCGATCGGCATACAGGATCTGCGAATGCTCGGCTTTCATGATAAGACGATTGAATTCGAAGACCGGGAGCGTTTGGACGGCAGCATTGAAAGCTTGCTGAACGAGCTGACTCCCTCGCTGGTGATCACGTTCTACCCGGGCTATAGCGTTCATCCGGATCACGACGCCTGCGGCGCAGCCGTCATTCGCGCTATCGAACGGCTACCCGAGGAGAGAAGGCCGACCGTACATTGCATGGCCTTCTCCAAGAATCATGAGCAGGCCATTGGCAGGCATGATATTGTTAATGACGTTAAGCAGTTCCTGCCCCAGAAGCTGGCTTCAATACGAGCGCATCGCTCCCAATTTCAAGCTGCCGAACTGTTAGGCAGGAACGAGTTGAGCGACCAGGAGCTTCAGGAGCGGTTCGGAACGGAACGCTTCTGGAGCTATCCGTTCGGCAAGCAAAAACAAGCTTAACTGTAGCGGTTAACCAAGCAATGGGATTTGAATACAGGATGAGAAGCGACGCCCCGAGTGCGAACAAGCATGAGAGGGCATCGCTTTTTTTTCTTGACTATGAAAATGATAATCGTTATCATTTGAATGGGTGCTATCTTAAGATCGGCAGCATATCAGATTATCCATTCGGGAGGCATTATTGTGCTTGTGAAAAAGAGAAAGAAGAACGTCATTTGGATCGCGGCATGTTTGGTTATTGCACTAGGTTTATCGGCTTGCGGAAACAAGGAAAGCTCGCCGTCGCAGGAAGCTTCGCCCTCTGCGTCGCCGTCCGCTTCGCCGTCGCAATCGGCTGCAAGCTCGCCGAGCCCTTCGGCTTCTTCCGAAGCAGTCGGCGACAGAGAATTGACGGATGGCCTGGGTCATCAGGTCAAAATTCCGGCCAACCCGCAGCGCATCGTAGCCTCTTATCTGGAAGACCATCTGGTGGCGTTGGGCGTGAAGCCTGTCGCGCAATGGTCCGTAGCCAACGGCACTCAGGACTACTTGAAGGCCGATCTGGACGGCATTCCGACGATACCGTACGATCTTCCGTTCGAGTCGGTCATGAGCTTCCAGCCCGATCTGCTTATTATTGGGTCGGCGGCCACGGTCGAAGGCGACAAGTATGATCAGTACGCAAAAATCGCTCCAACCTATGTCGTTGGCGACAAGATCAACAACGATTGGCGTCAGAGCTTGCTGAAAATCGGCGAAGTGCTGGGCAAGAGCGACGTCGCCGAGAAGGCTTTGGCGGATTACGAGGCGAAAGCCGCCGAAGCGAAGGCCAAGCTGCAGCAAGCGGCTCCTGAACAGAACGCGGCAGCGATCTGGCTCGTATCCAAGAAGTTTTTTGTCGTCAGCCAGAATCTGTCGAGCGGAAGCGTGCTGTATCAGGACCTTGGCCTGACCGTTCCCAAGCTGGTTCAAGACATTTCGAAGGATCAGGAGAGCAACTGGCTGCCGATCTCGATGGAGCAGATCGCCCAGCTGGACGTCGACAATCTCTTCTTGATCAACAGCGATGCGGATACCGGCTCCGAGGCACTTCAGGACCCTCTCTGGCAAGCTCTCCCTGTAGTGAAGAGCGGTCATGTGTACGAATATCCGAGATCCAGCAGCTGGCTGTACACCGGTACGATTGCCAACTCTCAGATTATCGACGACGTGCTTGAGAGCATGGTTAAATAACGACGAATCGCGGATGCCGTCCCTACAGGCTGCCGAAGCGGCAGGTTGGTTGCCGCTCGTAACGGAACTATACTATAATGGTTCGTAACGAGGAGGTCGGTAGGGATGGCAAATCACTTTGCCGGGATCGGCAACGACTCATGCAAAGCCTAGAATAGGGGCGATACTTTGCGTGGGGCGGACAGGGGAACGAACAGGATATCGCTCTAAAGAGGCAGTTTATCGTTTCTAATAATGGGCTTTGCACCTTATTCTCAAGAGTAATCAATAAGGGGCTGAAAAGCGATGAGTCAACCATTTATTAGAAACCATCAATATAATCTGATTAAGAAACAAGCCGGATTACTGCGGCATGCCTGCAGCACCGCTTCCGATCCGGAGGTGGTGAAAGCCGTCAAGTATAGCGCGGAAGCCGCCATTATGGAGGCGTTCCCGGATGCCTCCGAGGCTCAAAGAGTGACGCTGGGGAAGCTGGACGCCTTTACAACGACAGCAGAATTTCAGCAATACTTGCATTCGCTAGAGGCGGAGCTGGCGCCGTTCGGGCCGATCAAGGAGCAGCAGATCAAGAAATTGTTCCCGAAGCAGAAGAAGCTGAAGGTTCCAGACCTGGCGACATTCGATTTTCGCCGGATTACCTATCTCGGCTGGCAGGACATCGCTTCGAATCGGCTGTACCTCGTCTACCCGTTGGACGGCAAGTGGGTGGGTGTTGAAGGGAAGCTCGTTCCGACGAACAAGAAAGGCTATTGCTTCCTGTGCAATCGGAATACAGAGCTTGCCATGTTTACGGTCGTAACCAGAAAAAGACCGGCCAATGCTTCGCCTGACTACTATAAGGCGATCGGCAATTATGTGTGCGTGGACAGCGAGACATGCAACCATAATATTACCGATCTCTCCGCATTGGAGAAATTCATCCGCGACATTATAGGTTAATTCATCACGAAGGAAGGCTGCCGGGTTATGTCCGGCAGCCTTCTGCGTTCTTCAACGGGGATGAAGACGATCAGGAACTAGTAACGAATTCCCGATACAGGCACGCTGTCGTAGTATTCATCCAGCGTTGTGCTTTGTTCTTCTATCTCTCCGGCCATTTCCTCGCCTACATAACGAATGTGCCACGGCTCGTATTTGTAGCCTGTAATCTCTTCTTTGTCCTTCGGATAACGAATGATAAAGCCGTACTCGTAAGCGTGAGCCGCAAGCCACTCGGCTTCGGAGGTTCCCGCAAAGCAGCTTTCGGCGGCGCAGCGGCCGTCGCTGCCCGTCACATCCACAGCCAGTCCGGTCTGATGCTCGCTTGTGCCGGGGAATGCGCTATATCGACGAGCGGCTTGTTCGCCATCCCGTTCCACATAGCTTTGAAACAAAACCTTCTGCCGATCGTAAGAGCGGTATCCCGACACACCCGCCAGGAAAATACCGTCCTGCTTCGCGCCTTCGAATAGCCTCTCCAACGCATGGGCCGCTTCCGAGCGCATCTTTCTCTTGTCGATTCTCTCTTCGAAGGTAAAGGGCACATCAGGGAAGACCAAATCGGACGGCTCATAGCTTTCAGGCAGCGCATACCTCTTATTGACCAGAACTTCGACGCTGGCGGGGTTGGCTACGACCATCAGGTCGCCAATGCTGCCGGACGTCTCCTGGATCGGAATTTGGCGAACGGGAGGAGCGGCGGCCTTCTCCGGTTGTTTCTCTCCGCAGCCTGCTGTCAGAAGCAGGAGTATAGCGCCGCATATCAGCGCTATGCGTTGTCTTCTCATCGGGGCTGAAATTCCTCCTTATCGTACGATTCGTACAGTATAAGCAGGAGTTGTATCCTTTTAAGGCGAAGTTGTATCCAAGATGTAAACATTCTATCGAACATTGTTGAAATAGCGAGGGGTGTGAGCATGTTTAGAATGTTCGCCAATGCAGCAAGGGGTAATGCAACAAGGAGTATGACCACGGGCATGGGCCCCGGGATGGGGATGTTCGCTCCCTTGCTTCAGCTTCAGCAAACTGCAGGCAATCAGGCCGTCCTCGGTTCGGTCGGCGGCGGCTTGTTCAGCCAACCGGTTACCCAGGAGAGCGTGGAAGCGCCGCTTGCGATGAGCGTAGAAGAGCCGCTTGCGATGAGTGAGACTCGGAGCTATCGCGACAAGACATTGGACGAAATACGCAAGCAAAAGCGTCAGGAAAAGCTCGACGCGAAAAGAAAGTATCGTATCGGGATGCACGGCTACAAGAAATCTGAACAGCAGCGGCTATCTAATGCTTATGGCATCCAGGTGAGCGGAACTACGCATGAATCGGAGCACACCATCGGTTTCGAGCCGTTGAACCAAACCTCAGGCAATACGCGCGGAGTCGGCCAGCAAGCGAGGGAGCTGGAAAATAAAGCGCCGGCTTATCAAGAAATGAAGGAGCTTCACCGGGAGCACATCGGCACGGGAACTCAGAAAGCTCGAGATGAATCGGGGTTCAACTCGGAGGAGTATCGCAATAGCCAAAGAAGCTTGATCGAGAAAGGCGATGTCAGCAGCGCCGTGCAGCTTAATCAATTGGGCTACGCCTTCGATCCGGCGAAATCTAAGCTGACGACTACGCAGGAGGGCCTGGCGGCAACCGATTCCTACGACACGATGGTAGAAAACATGGATTCAGTAACCTATGCATCCGGTCCCGGAGAGACAACGGTCGGGGTCGATGCACAGCAGAAGGCGGAGATGTACCTGGCACGCAGAGCGACTATCTCGGGAAAATTCCCAACGATACTCGAGGAGAATGCCGCCCGAATGAAATTCGGCCTGCCGCCGCTTACCGGCAATTAATAGTCGTTATTCAACCTCATCGCTGGGGATGGCTGCAAGATCAGCTTGCCGGAGTTCGAACGCTATGGGACAATGTAAGCAGCAATAACCGATGAATATCAACCTGGGAGGCTCTTGAACATATGAAGAAAATAAAGCTTGGCGTCAGTACGCTTGAAGTTCCGGTAATCGCGGTCGGCTGCATGAGAATTAACTCCTTAAGCCGCGCGGAGGCGGAGCGGTTCGTACGGACTTCGATGGAGCAAGAGGCGAATTTTTTCGATCACGCAGATATTTATGGCAGTGGAACCTGCGAAGAGATATTCGCGGATGCCGTCGGTATGAACGCTTCGATCCGGGAGCAGATGATTCTGCAATCCAAATGCGGCATCCGCAAGGGCCAGTTTGATTTCTCGAAGGAGCATATTCTAGCCTCGGTCGACGGCATTCTGAGCAGGCTGAAAACCGACTATCTGGACATTCTTCTTCTGCATCGTCCAGATGCGCTGGTGGAGCCCGAGGAAGTGGCCGAGGCGTTCGACGCGCTGGAGAGCTCCGGAAAGGTAAGGCATTTCGGAGTTTCCAACCAAAATCCGATGCAGATACAATTGCTGAAGAAGTCGGTCAAGCAGCCGATTGTCGCCAATCAGCTTCAATTAAGCATCACGAATGCGAATATGATCTCGAACGGCATTAACGTTAATATGGAGAATGAATCGGCCATTAATCGGGATGGCAGCATATTGGATTATTGCCGATTGAACGACATTACGGTACAGCCTTGGTCGCCGTTCCAATACGGCTTCTTCGAAGGCGTGTTTCTCGGCAACGACAAGTTCCCCGAGCTGAACAAGGCGATCGACGAGATCGCGGAGAAGTATGAGGTCAGCAATACGACGATTGCCATCGCGTGGCTGCTCCGGCACCCGGCTCGCATGCAGCCGGTGACCGGTACGATGAACGTGGAACGGCTCATCGATTGCTGCCGCGCAAGCGACATTCGCCTGACCCGCGAAGAATGGTACGAGATCTATCGTGCAGCAGGCAACATTCTGCCGTGACCCTCGCTTGATGAAGCAAGGAAGTGCGCTTGTCGGGCTGCTTATGAATGCTTGAATCGCGTTAAGCTGTAGAAGCTAAGCCTTTAATGTCGTTAAAGCGAGGGAAACGGGATGTTCGGATCGCGTGGAAGTTTTACTAGGAGAACCAGCACCCCCTCAGCATCAAGTCGGGCTGCGGCAGCCGCTGCAGCGTCGACGACAAGCGACTCGCTCGTGCACGATCTGCAGCAAACCGCAGGAAACCAGGCCGTAATCGCGCATGTATCCGGTATGGGGATGGGCATAGGACTTCCGGGTATCGGAGGGCATACGAGTGAAGGTTCGGAGGATGAGGAAGAAGAACAATCTATAGCGCAGGGGGAGACGAAGGACAGCGGTGCTGCAGCTTCATCGGCTGTAACTTCGGCTTCCAGCGCAGGTCTCGGACGGAAACGGAAAACCATGGAGAAGTCGGATCAGGGTATGGATTCAGCAGTGGATGCGGCTGTTGCTACGGAATTGTCGGAGGGCGAAGAAGAGGAGGGGGAAGGGGACGAGGTAGATAGCAAGGATATAAGAAGTTTGTCAGACGATGACGATGACGAGGAAGAAGAGGAAGAAGAAGAGGAAGAAGAGGAAGTAAAGCCTGAACCAAAACGAAGACGGACGCTTTATTCGGATGGAATGCACGGAGCCAAGAAACGAGAACAGCAGCGATTGTCAAGGGAACATGGGATAAGGGTCTCGGGAAAATCACACGAATCGGAGCATGCCATCGGATATGAAGTGCTGAGCCGGGGCCTTGATGCGAAGCGAGGCAAAAGTCAGGAAGCAAGAAGGTTGGAGAATCTGGCTCCAGCTTACCAAGAAGTCAAGTCGTTGCATCGAGAGCATATCGGAACAGGTACAAGGGGCAGCCCCGATGACTCGGGTTTTACTTCCCAAAGCTATCGAGATAGCCAGAGGTCACTCATTCAAGATGGTGACATTAGCAGCGCCGTACAGCTTAACCAACTAGGCTACGCGTTTGATCCGGAAACAAAAACGGAATTGCAAACGCTAGAAGGTCAAGCCGCTACAGATTCGTATAACACGATGGTGGAAAACATGGCATCAGTAGGACATACAGATGGCTCGGATGTTAAAGCGGTTGGAGTTGATGCCCGGCAGCGAGCGGAAATGTATCTCTCACGTCAAACTATACTTTCCGGCGCATTCCCTACGGTTGACGAAGAGAACGCTGCCCGTCAAATGTTCGGCTTGCCGGATCTTTCAGATGACGACTGTGCTGACGAGCGAGACTAGGCGGACTCATGGGGGACGGCGCTTAGAGAGAGGCAAGCTAGGCTGCGTTGTATAGAGAAAGAACAGGAGCCGCAGGTCCGTCATGCTGCGGTTTTTTTGCTATGAACGGAAGTATTGCTCCTCGATTTCTGTCATATCGCCAATCGGAAGCAGCCCGAAGTCATTTTAGAATGGACATTGAGCGGCTTTTGTACAAATCTACACAATTTTGCATATTGCATCAATTATTCCGCCCATTTCTCTATTGTCCGGACTGTGTGACATTCCTTATACTGAATCAAGTAATGAGAATCATTATCAACATGGAGGGCTTCGAGAATGTACATTCAATCCGCTTACAAAAGAATGCTAGGGCTGCTGCTGCTTCTGACTGTAGCGCTGATGTCCGCTTGCGGGCAGTCCGCAAATACGAAATCCGCCGATCCGTCCGCCGCGGCTACGGCAAGCGCATCGAGCGCAGCTCCGTCCGAAACGTCAAAACCAACGGATGCTCAAGCACCGAAGGCAACCACGAAGATCGTAAGCACGATTAAAGGAGAAGTGGAGATTCCCGTCGAGCCCAAACGTATTGTCGCATTGTATTATCATCACATTTTGCTTGGACTGGACATCAAGCCGGTGGGAGCGAATTTGACCTGGTGGGGCGGAAGTCCGTTCCTGCAGCAGCTTGAGGCTGACGGAATTACGGACGTGGGCGGCCCGCCTTCTCTGGAGGCAGTCGCCAAGCTGGAGCCGGATTTGATTATTATGAACGACAACAATGCCGAAGACTACGAGCAGTTTTCCAAGATCGCTCCATCCGTGCTGATCCCCTACGATGCCAATCGCAGCGTGTACGAGGATGCGAAGCTGATCGGAGACCTTCTCGGCAAATCGGAGGCGGCTCAGCAATTGGCGGAGCGCTTTGAGGCCAAGGCCGCGGAGGCTCGCGCGAAAATTGCCGGTGTCGTCGATGAGAACGCCAAGGTGGCGATCATTCGCATCGAAGGCAAGGGCAGCGAATTTTCCGTATTCGGAGACAATTACGGAAGAGGCGGCTGGTCGATCTATCAAGGACTTAAGCTTAAAATGCCGGACAAAATTCAGAAGGAGCTCGTGGACGGAGGCAAGCAGATCGTTCAGCAATTGTCGCTGGAATTGCTGCCAGATTATGTAGCCGATGCGGACTATTTGCTCGTTTCCAACGAGGGAGAAGGGCTCGATCTCGTAGCCGGCAGCGCGATCTGGAAGACGCTGCCCGCCGTCAAGAACAACCGGGTCGTGGAATTGGACGGCAAACAGTATTTCTACTTTGATCCGATCTCCGTCGAAGCCCAGCTGATGCTAATAACCGATATGCTTCTCGCCCAAAAATAGGCTTTGATCCCTGTTAAAACCGCCATCGATGAGCTGCACCCCAACGCTTAGACACGTTCTAACCTTTGGAGGTGCGATCACGATTTGGCGGTTTTTTTCAGTGCAAACAGAGTTGTAAGCGGGGGGAGATTCCGGTAGAATAAAGAAAACGAGTTATTGATAATCATTCTCACTATTGTTGAAGAGGGGCTGTACTTACGATGTCGACCGGCATGCGCTTGCCATTCCGAAGCTGCTTGTTCTCGTTAACGGAGATCAAGCTCGAAAGCTTGCTGCCGAGTGCCCGTATGGACAAGCAGATGGCGGAAGCTTATACGTTGCTGGGCATCGAGCAGGGCACGGGAATTCTGATGCTGGACGGCAAGCGTTATCGGCTGGGCAAAGCGGCAGGCTTCCTGATTCATCCTTCCAGCGTATACGAGCTCGAAGCCGATGAGGGCGGGGAGCTGGAATGCTATCTCGCGATTTTCCGCGTGCAGCGGGTTGTCGGCGTTGAAGGGAATGACGGACATCCGGTCGAACTGTCCCCGGCGTTCCCGTTGGCGGGGAAATTAAACATTCAGCCCCTCGGACAGTGGCTTAAGCAGCTAAGAGCCCTATATGCCAATCGAGTGCAGGAGCAAGAGTTAGACGCCTTCAAGCAGCATATTCGCTTGCAGGAGCTGCTGTATTACTTGTTCAGCCGCAATGCCCAAGCGAGCAGCGACCAGCCATATGCGGCGATCAGCCGCACGCTGGACGCTCTTCATGCCGACATTACCCAGCCGATCACGGTCGAGCAGCTGGCGCGGATGGCCAATCTGGGCGTAAGACAATACACATACCTGTTTAAGGAGCTAACCGGCTTAACTCCGTCGGAATACGTAGCGAAGCTGCGAATCGATCAGGCGAAGAAGCAGCTGCTCTTCACGTCCGACAGCTTAAATGCGATCGCGCGGCAAGTCGGTTTTCACGACGTCTATTATTTTAGCCGCAGATTTAAGCAACTGGTTGGTCAATCGCCGAAGCATTATGTCGATGAGCGAAGGCGAGAGCTTCGCGTGGTCGCGCTGTATTATGGCGGCATCTTGATGTCGATGGGCGTGAAGCCGGTCGGAGCCAATCTAACGTGGTGGGGAGGGAGCGCTTATTTGAGAAAAATCGAAGCGACCGTAATGGATGTAGGAGCAGCGCCCTCCTTGGACGAGATCGCTATGCTTAAGCCCGATCTTATTCTGATGAACGATAACAATCGGGCGGATTACGACAATTTAAAGAAAATCGCCCCCTCCATCTTGATCCCCTACGATGGCAAAAGGAGCGTCTATGAGGAAGCCAGAATCATTGGCGATCTTATCGGCCATGCGCGATCTGCGGAGAGATTAAGCGCGCAGTTCGACCGTAAAGCGGCCGAGTCGAGAAAGAGAATCGCTGCTGCGGGCATAGCCAGCGAGAAGGATACGGCGGCTATCATTCGGATAGAAGAAAACGGGACGGCGTTCTCGATCTTCGGAGACAATTACGGAAGAGGCGGCTGGGCCGTCTATCGGGGCTTTCGTTTTCAAGCGCCGAACAAGGTCCGGCAGCTGATGGCCAGCGGAAGACAGGTGGAGCAGAAGATTCCGCTTCGATTGCTGGCCGACTATACCGCTGAAGCCGATCTGCTATTCGTCGTTAACGAGGGCGAAGGGGTGGATAGGGTTTCGGATCAAGAGGATTGGATGCGCATTCCCGCCGTGAAGCGGAATCGTTTATTCGAGCTGCGTCATGAGGAGATTTCTTATGTCGATCCGCTATCCTGCGAGGCGCAGCTGGAGCTGCTGACGGAGCTGCTTGTGAGCGGCTCCGCGTCCTGGGAACATCCCATTTTCTAAAAGGAAGGACCTCAAATTCCACTGTAAAGTGGAGAATGAGGTCCTTTTTCTCGAAGAAAGCAAGCCTATGATCTATCCCACCTCGGGCGGCTGAGCGATCGGCATTTCGCCGAGAACATTGTCCGAGTCGTGCGCCTCCAACTGCCTCATGTGTATTTGCAGCGTAAAATCGCCGGAAACGATCCCTTCGGACTGTAAAAGATGTCCGTCCATCGAACCAGTGAACGAGTAGCTCGCCGCGATATTATGCACGCCTCCGACAAATTCGCCGACGCTAAGCTCATGAATTTCGACCGGCAATCCACTGGCAGATACGAGACGGTCCCCCCCTGGCACAAGGCGACTCGCGCGCTTTAAATTACCGCTTGGCAGCAGGAACGGATGATCCGGCGTCACGATAAGTGTGCCGGCATCTCCATAACGAATGCAGACCATCGGTTGGTGACCTTCAGGGCCGGTTCCGTTGCTGAACTGAATTTTTGCGGTTGTCCAACTCAGGCTCGAACCAGCCGCTAATACCTGATCGCCGGTCTGGAAGCTTTCAATTGCCCTGACACCGTTCTGAATTCCGATTTTCGTCCCCCATAGATAGCACATTCCGGTTCCTCCTTCGAATTATCCAAATATCCTCGAATTACTACATCATTAAATTCGACAATAATTGTCAATTCTCCTTTGCAATCGTTCTACTCATGGGAGTTTTTTTCGTAGAAAAACTGCTTACGGGACAGCCCTTGTCTTATTTATGGATTAGCTTTCCCTCTTCTAGGAAGAGCACTCGATCGCAAAGCGGCAGCACCCGGTCATCATGCGTTACGATCACTGCGCTCTTTTGCCGATGCTTGACTTGCTTCGCGATCATATTTACGACATCGAGCCCTCGCGCCGCATCTAAGCTTGCCGTCGGTTCATCCGCGAACAGGACAGCCGGGTCATTCATCAGGGCTCTTGCGATAGCGACCCGCTGCCGCTCCCCGCCGGATAGCTTCTCTGGATATGCGCGTAGTCGATGAGACAATCCCATCTTATCGAGCAACTCTTTTGCCCGTTCGGCTGCTTTGGCCTTCTCCATCCCCGATAGCTTGGCGATCAGCATCAGTTGTTCTTCTAATTTCAAGTATGGAATTAAGTTGGCGTTCTGAAAAATAAATCCGATTTTTCGAAGTCGCAGCTCAGAAAGCTCATGCTTATCCTTGCCGATGATCGACTCTCCGTCGAGGAGGACATCCCCGCTCGTTGGGGCAAGAAGTGCGCCTGCGATAGACAGAAATGTGCTCTTGCCTGAACCGGAGGGGCCCATAATGGCGACCAGTTCGCCTTCTGCCACCTGAAGGTTTAACTTATCCAGAATCTTTCTTTCAATACCGCCATCTTGGAAAGTACGCGTAATCTCCTGCAACTCAAGTCTGCTCCTCATGCCGCTGTCCTCCCGATCGCATCCAATGCATCGATCTTGGCGACCTTCCACACTGAAAATAGAGAGCCGGCCAGAGACATTGCTACAAAGGATAAACTAGTGATTAGCAACGTGGAGAATCCTAACTGAAAGGGCATTGAACTAGGTAATACGGCCTCAAACAGTTGCACCAACAGAATGCTGATCATCAAACTGCCAACCGATAGAACCACCACCTGCATCGCCACACTGCCCGCTAAATAAGCAGTACGAGTGCCAACCGCCTTCAAAATACCAAATTGACTTGTTTTCTGAATCGTAATGACGTAAAAGAATACGGCCAGCACAAAAGCAGAGATTACAAACAAGAATGCAATCATCATCAGGAGCGAGCCTTGTTCTTCCTTGTAGCCGGGAATGGCAGACACGGCCTCGGATTTCGTAATCACTTCTGTTTGAGGCAACGCGTCCTGAAGCTCCTTGACTTTTTCCTTTGCGTTTTGCAAAGCAATTGCATTGTATCCTGTGCCGCTTACGGGCTCGGACTCTTGACGAGTTAGCGCCTGCGCTTGAAGATCGGACCAATCCTGCAGATTTAAGAAAACAGCCGGCGTATGACTGAAGGATTCGTTTTTGACAAATCCGTTAACGGTCCATTTTGTTCCTGAAGCTTGATCTACAAGGACTGTACCGATTTTTACGCCATTATCGGCCATCGTTTCATCTACGAGAACATGATCTTTTAGCTGATCCGAGAGTGCGGAGCCGCTTACGACTTTCGGCGCCAACCAACCTTCCGGACGAACGGAGAGCAAAGTAACATCAAGCTTCGCCGTTTCTCCCGATGGAATCACTGTCGCCATTTTCACGCCAAGGGGCTCGGCATTCTCATCACCAACGATTGCGGCAGCTTGTTGAAGCTCATTCTGATCAACCATGGACCGGGTAAAGCGTTGATTGGAATCTTGCTCCAAAATAAAATGAGTGGCAGCCATGTTCTTGACGGAAGCCGCGTTATCATAGGCAAGTCCTTGCGCAAGCCCCGTAACAAACAATACAAGAAAGGCAACAAGCACCATAATTGTAGAGATTAATAAATACCGAGCCTTGGCGAATCTCATTTCTCGAATGGCCAGAAACATTAGCTTCCCTCCTTTGATATGACCAAAGTATAGGAAGCGAAAGTAAACGGCAAATAAACAGCTTGTTACAGATGAGGCAACGACACAGTAAAGAGCGTTCCTTCACTGGAACTGACCGCATCGATGCGGCCGCCGTGGATTTGCACGATTTTCTTGACGATAGCAAGCCCAAGGCCTGTCCGGCCGGAGGAATGCTTACGTGCAGCGTCTACCCGATAGAACCGATCAAATATAAACGGCAGATGTTCCGGGGGGATTCCGTTTCCTGTATCCCGGACGTAAATCACATTGTGAGCGTTGGATTGCTCGGCGCGGATCTCAATGGTTCTCCCCTCAGGAATATGATTCACCGCATTGCTAAGCAGGTTCATCCATACTTGCATGAGCAATACCTCGTCCCCGTGAATTTGCATGGATTCGGGCACGGAGATCTTGAGCAATAGCTCCTTATCGTCTAGCTGCCATTGCAGCACTTGAACCGCTTGGCGAATTTGACTTCGAAGCGAGAAGGTCGCTTTGGCTAAAGCCTCATGTCCCCGATCCAGCGAAGAGAGCAGAAGAAGCTGCTTGCTTAGCAAGGAGAGATGGCGACTCTCTTCTTCGATAATGGATGAGTAGTGCTCCCGGTGCTCCTGGGAGAGATCCGGCTCGGCAAGCACTTTGGCGAAACCTTGTATCGAGGTAAGCGGAGATTGAATTTCGTGCGATACATTAGACACGAATTGTTGACGGGACTGGTCGACTCGCTCCAATTCACGACTCATAATCATGAAATGCCCGGCTAATTGCCCGACTTCATCCCGTCTATTGCTCGGCAATCTAAGATTATAGTTGCCTTGGGCAATTTGTTTGGTTGCATCGGATAGCCGCGTAATCGGTTTAACCAAATATCTCGTACTGATTAAGAAGAAGATAATACTGATTACAACAGTGAGCACACCGATCAATGCGAAGAAAATGCGTAATTCCCCAAACTGCAAAATCACGTCAGGGCGCATAAACAACGCATATTTTCGATCGCCGAGCTGAACGGGAATTCCCACGGTATTGCTTAATCGATTATCGAAAAAGCCGGATATAAACAGCTTGTTCGGGAACTGGGCGACGCCATGATACACTTGCCCGCCAAGCACCGATTTTTTGTCTTGGTCGTCTAAATCCTGCTTGCGAAATTCACTTCCATAGAATCGGTCGTCTTCTTGACCGTCCGTCAAATAAATTTCATAACCAAGCGCCGCTGCATTTTGCAGATAATCATCCATGCTGTCCGGGGCCTTCTCGACATATTGCTTCATTTGCTCTGCAATGCCGACCAGCTTCTCATCATTGAAGGGCTTTAGCTTCACATGATAATAGGTGTTCGATATTAAAAATCCCAGCACGCTGCTGGCTAAAATGACGGCTACCGTCATGATGAAGACTCTGAAGTACAAGGATCTCACTGCGTTTTCACCTCGATCTTGTAACCTATCCCTCGAACCGTCTGAATGGCGAAATCCTCCGCATAATCAGCAAAACGTTGGCGCAGCCGCTTAATATGGACAACGACAGTATGGTCATCGCCTTCGTAATCCGCTCCCCAGACAAGGCGGATCAGTTCATCGCGGGAGAACAGCCTCCCCGGATATTGCGCAAGCTGCGAGAGCAGCTCGAATTCTTTCATCGGCATTATAAACACAGTATGACCATCGGAGACCTCTCTGTTTTTCCGATCGATAACGATTCGATTCATCCGAATGAGGTCGCTGGAAGTTCGATGATAGCGACGGAACAGCGCTTTGACCCTAAAAACGAGTTCTTCAGGTTCGAAGGGTTTTGTTACGTAATCATCCGTACCGCGCAAGTAGCCTTGCGCTTTGTCCGTAAGTTGATCCAGGGCAGTGAGCATGATGATCGGGATATTGTAATTCGTTCTTATATATTCGCATAGATCGAAGCCATCCATTCCAGGCATCATAATGTCGATTACTGCCAAATCTATGGGCTCTTGTTCCATCAGCCTGACCGCTTCCAGTCCATCCTGGGCCTCGTATACCTGATATCCTTCCTTGGTCATGGCATATCGAAGCAGCTTTCTTATATTTGCATTATCGTCGGCAAGCAGCAGATGCTTCATCATGAGATCCCTCTCCGTTCATTGTGGCTACTCCAACATTAACACGCTAGCGGGAGCCTGCGCAAAAAGGGTTGGAATTGAAACCGGCTAACATGCTTCGGACTGCTTGGTGTACATGCGATTGATAATCATTATCAATTATGAGTATAATGAAAGTACCTGAAACAGACGATGAGGAATCGGGAGTGGAATGCGATGCGGTTAAGCGAACAGCTAATGATATGGAATCAGGCATCGGTCAACATTATGGATATTCGCCATGTCTACATGCGGCGCGGGGATAATCTTAACGGCTTCCGACTTCCAGCCAACGGCTTTTTCTTGACGATCGACGGCAGCGCAAGGGTGAGAATGGACGGGGTCGAGCATCGGACCGAACGCTATCATATTCTGCATGGTGTCAAAGGCTGCCGCCTGGATATGCAGCCTTTGGAGGAGGCCTTGGAATTATATGTGGTTTTCTACAACGCCGTATTGACGAAGCCGATCGAACAAGAACTGGTGGAGCTGCCGGAAAGAAGCAATCCGTTTCGAGTTCAGTATGGCATGACTCCTGCGCATCCGAAGTCGCTGGTGAGCAAGCTTCAGCTTATGCAACGGGAATGGGAGGGACAGGGGGAGCTGGTGGAGTTTCATGTGAAGGCACAGTTTTACCAATTTGCCTATGAGCTGCTTTGGGAGAGTCACAGCAACGGCATTTCGACCGCGAAAACGGATCTCGTTCGCCGGGTGAAACGGTATTTGGCGGAGCATTGCGCCGAGAGCGTGACGATGGAGCAATTGTCGGCCTTATTCGATTGCAGCCCGCGGCATTTGACCAGATTGTACAAGCAGGCTACGGGAAGAAGCCCGATTGATTACCTGATCGGCATGCGGATGGACAAGGCCAAACAACTGCTGCTGACAACGGATGCCACGTTGCAGGAAATCGCCGATAGCATCGGCTATCCGGACAGCTACTACTTCGCCAAAATGTTCAAAAGAAACGCAGGGCTTGCTCCGATCCGATACCGAACCGCCAATGCCAAACGAGAGTCACGTTCTGATCTGCCATCGGCTGCGGCTCGATCGGTCATTGCGACTCGAAATCCTCAACTCTATATGGATAACGAGAATCTATATCCGAATAGAGAAGAGGGAGTTGCAACGATATACATGAATCAAACATCGTCCTTTGCCTTGCTGCGCTGACTGGCACCGGCCGAACGGCTGCTTTAATACACGTCACGCGCGTAGCGCTTGGTCCGGGCCATCTCTTTCACATACGCCTCCGCGGCTTCATCTCTCATTCCACCATGATCCCGAATAACGGCTACGAGCGCGGTCTCGACTTCCTTCGCCATGCGGCTCGCGTCGCCGCACACGAAGAAGTGCGCTTGCTCCTGCAGCCAAGACCACAGCTCCGCTCCGTGCTCCAGCATGCGGTGCTGGACATAGATTTTCTCGGGCTGATCGCGGGAGAAGGCGGTGTCCAGACGAGAGAGCAAGCCGCTTCGCTGCATTTCCTCCAGCTCCTCTTGAAAATAGAAATCGAATTCAGCGCGCTGTTCTCCGAAAATAAGCCAGTTTTTTCCCTTGGCCCCAACAACTTGCCGTTCCTGCAGGAAGCCTCGGAACGGCCCGACTCCGGTTCCGGGGCCGACCATGATCATTGGCAAGTCGGGATTGGCGGGAGGTCGGAAATGATTCGCTTTCTGAACGAAGATCGGAACTTCGGTATCGCTCTGAATCCGGTCCGCGAGGAAGGCGGAGCATATGCCGTTTCGGGTTTTGCCGTCCTGAGAGTAACGCACGGTGGAAACCGTGATATGCACCTCGTCCGGAGTCGCTTTCGAGCTGGATGAGATCGAATACAAGCGCGGTTGAAGAGGCTTAAGCGCTCCGACAAAGTCTTCCGCGTTCGTCTCGATCGGAAATTGCTGCAGCAGGTCGACGAGCTGGCGTCCGTGCAGCCAGCCTTTTAATTCGGCGCGATTCTCGGGCTTAAGCAGACGTTCCAGTTGCTCGCTGCGCGAGCGTTCATGGACGAACGTCAGCATCAGGGGCGCGATTCGCCCGATCTCGCAATGGTGAAGCAGCGCCTCCGACAGCGGGATCGTCTGCCCTTTCCATTGAACCGGCGCAGAGGGGGACATCCGGGTTGCCGTGACGATTTCACCGACCACCGTCGGACAGTTGGTTGGCAGGATGCCCAGCGCATCCCCAACCTCATAGCGCATCCCTGAGTCGCGAAGATCAAATGCATAATGGCGCGTGTCCTTCTCGGAGCCGTTCTTGCTCAGCTGTCGACGGACCAGCAATCTTGTGCGCAACGGGTTGTTCCGATCATACGTGCGAGCAACCGTCTTCTGAGTGGCATCGTGGGCAGCGGGCTTGAGCGCCTCCTCGACGCTTTGCAGCCAAGACTGCCTGGCAGACTCCTGCACATCGGTATCGCAGTCTAGCCGAGCGGCAAGCCGCTTGGCTCCGAGCTGCTCCAGACGCGCATCGAGACTGCGGCCAAAGCCGCAAAAAAGGTCGTAGCTGGAATCGCCGAAAGCCAGAATCGCATAGCGAAGCCCGGATAAGGACGGAGCTTGATCGGCCTGCAGCGCCTTCCAGAAGGTTTCTCCATTGTCCGGCGGATCACCGGCTCCGAAGGTGCTGGTTACGAATAGAACGTTGGATTCGGAAGGCAAATCCGCGAGGACATAAGCATCCATCGCTGTCAGAAGCACCTCGTACCCAACGGCTTTCAGCTTAGCCGCGCACGCGATGGCCGCCGTCTCGGCGTTTCCGGTCTGGGAAGCCCATATCACGGCGACACGAGGGCGGGGCGCAGCATTCTCGTCCGCGCTTTGCGCGGGCAGGTTTATCTCGACTGGCGGAATGGGCAAGGAGGTCTCGGGAAAATAAGTGCGAGAAAACATGCCGGCCAGCATGCCGTCGAGCCAATAGCGCTTGGAGGCGTCCATAGGCGCTGATGGCGGGAGGACGGGGATGCCCGAAGCCATTCTGGAGTCGTCGGTCCGCAGGCTTTTCATGAACCCGGCGATATACAGCTTCTCGTGTCCTTCCAGCTTAAGTTCCGAAAGGGAATCAATGCCGAGCAGGCTGGCGAGCGTATCCACTTTGGCCATAAAGATTTCCTCCTTGTCGCCTGATAAGGATTGAGATAAGACGTTTCCTTCGCTCGGGGCAGAAGGGGGAACGGGGCTCTCGCTTGCAGAGCGAGAGAGCGCAACGGCGCAAAATTTGAATTCAGGCTGATAAGAAACCGGGTCCAGGGCATCGTTCGTCACGGCGTTGATGGCAAGGTTCTCCCCAAACACGTCATTCCAGTGGATCGGAGCGAAGCAATTGCCGGGGAGAACTTTATCGGTCACGGAGGCCGGAAGAACGGCGCGGCCGCGTCGGGAAGCGAGGGTGACCGGTTGTTTGTCCGCTATGCCGAGCGCCGCTGCGTCCTCCGGATGAATCTCGACAAACGGACCCGGATTAAGCTTGTTCAGGGTTGGAATCTTGCCGGTCTTCGTCATCGTGTGCCATTGGTGCTGCAAGCGCCCGGTGTTGAGTACGAAAGGAAAGTCGTCGTCCGGCATCTCGGCGGGCGGCATGAAGGGGCGGGCGAGGAAGTTGGCCTTGCCGCTGGCGGTCGGAAATACGAGGCGCGGCCGAGTGCCGTCAGGGCGTTCCATCAAATTCTGACTTATGCCGTTGTTTAAATAGCGGATCGGGTTGCGGTCGTGGCTCGTCTCCGGCGCGCACGGCCATTGCAGCGGCGATTGGCGAAGCCGTTCGTAGGAAGCGCCGCGCAGATCGTACCCGGTCTTCGGGTTCCAAGCCTGCTGGATTTCGCGATACACATCGTCGGCGGTATCGTAAGCGAAGGCGCTGGAGTAGCCCATTTCACAAGCGATTCGAGCGATGATTCGCCAGTCCGGCAAGGCTTCTCCGGGCGGTTCGACCGCCTTCTGCATAAGTGTAAGGTTGCGCTCGGAATTGATCATGACGCCCTCGGCTTCCGACCACAGGGCGCCCGGAAGCAGCATGTCGGCAAAGCGATTCGTCTCGGTGTCGAAGAAGGCATCCTGAGCGACGACCCACTCGGCGGCTTCCAGACCTGCGATCACATTGCTTCGATTGGGAACGCTGGCAATCGGATTTGTACAAATGATCCAGCAGGCTTTAATCTCTCCGGCACGCATTTTCTCGAACATGGAGACGGTTCCCGTGCCCGATTCCGCCCGTAGGGTATTGGGAGGGAGGTCCCACAAGCTTTCCGCGAACTGACGTTCGTCCTCGATCAGGACGGAGCGCTGCCCGGGCAAACCCGGTCCCATGTAGCCCATTTCCCGTCCGCCCATCGCATTCGGCTGGCCCGTGAGAGAGAAGGGGCCGCTTCCCGGCCTGCAGATTTTGCCTGTGGCCAGATGGAGATTGCAGATCGCATTGGTATGCCAAGTGCCGTGCGTGCTTTGGTTCAGTCCCATCGTCCAGCAGCTGATCCACTCGGCGGCCTCGCCGATCCATTGCGCCGCTTGACGGATAGCGGCTTCCGGGATTCCGGTCAGCTCGGCTACTTTGTCCGGCGGGTAATCCTCCAGGAATTCCGGCATTCCCTCCCAGCCTGAGGTGAATTGCTCGATGAAGGCCGTATCCGTATGGCCGTTCTTGACGATCAGATGGAGCAGACCGTTAAGCAGAGCAAGATCGGTTCCGGGACGGATTTGCAAAAAGAGCGTCGCCTTGTCGGCGGTCGCATTGCGCCGCGGGTCGACGACGATGAGCTTCGCGCCCGCTTTGACCCGATCCATGACCCGCAGGAACAGAATCGGATGGCAGTCGGCCATATTGGCTCCGATGACAAAGAACAGATCGGCCTGATCCATATCCTGATAGGAGCCCGGAGGACCGTCCGCGCCAAGCGACAGCTTGTAGCCGCTCCCGGCGCTGGCCATGCACAAGCGCGAGTTGGATTCGATATGATTCGTCCGAACGAAGCCCTTGGCAAGCTTGTTAATCAGATACTGCGATTCCAGAGACATCTGCCCGGATACATAGAAAGCAAGCGAATCCGGACCATGACGGTCGAGGATGCCGCGAAGCTTCGCCGCCGTGAAACGGATGGCTTCGTCAATTCCGACCCGCGAAGGAGCGGCTCCCCTATCTGCCCGCCGATAGGCGTGCTCCAGACGGCCGGATTCGCGAATCGCTTGCGCGCTGGTGCTGCCTTTGGTGCACAGACGGCCATAGTTGGCGGGGTGCTTTTTATCGCCGGCGACTTTGACGACGCGATTGTCCGACACTTCCAGAACGATGCCGCAGCCGACGCCGCAATAAGGACAAACGCTTCTTACCTTCGTCGTTGACATCGTGGTTCACCTGTTTCGGTTTTCGATATGTTATAATATATATCGTCATACGAAGTAAGTCAATTATATATGTAATATAATATTACATAAAAGGTAGATAATCGGGCCTAATAAGTCCTTTGTGTAATGCAACATTACATTTAAACGCGTGATTATGAATTTTATCATTGAAATTGACGATAGCTTGACCTAAACTTGGAAAACAGATGGCAGCAAGGAGAGAGGAGAGAGCCGATGGAGAAAGAGCGTCTGCCTAAGCAGGTCTACGAGCAGCTGGCGCTGTTCCGGTATCGCATTCGCAAGTTTATCCGTTTCAGCGAGGAGGCAGCCCGGAGCAAAGGGATCACGCCACAGCACCATCAGCTGATGCTGTCGATTATGGGATTTCCCGACAGGGACTTCGCTACGCCGACTGAGCTGGCGGAACGCCTTCAGGTGACCCCTCATTCTTGCGTGGAGCTGATCAAGCGCTGTGAGGAGCTGGGATTAGTGAGGCGCTTTCCTAACCCCCAGGATGGGCGCAGCACATACATCGGGCTGACCGAATCCGCGATGAAGGCGCTGGAGGAGCTGTCGGAAATTCACCGGGACGAGCTGAAGCGAGCGGGGTTGCTTGACTTCGAGGCGGCGGATCGGCATTCATGAATTCACGTAGAGGCAGGAGGAACGGCATGCGTATTCAATGTCTGCAGCATGTACAATTCGAAACACCGGGAGCTATCGAGAAATGGGCGTCGGACAACGGGCATGTCTGTTCGACGGTTCGGCTGTTTGCAGGGCAAGAGCTTCCGTCCGTCGAAGCTTGGGACTGGCTGGTCATTCTTGGCGGGCCGATGAGCGTCCATGACGAGTCGGAGCATCCTTGGCTGATCGAGGAGAAGAGATATATTCGGGAAGCGCTCGATATCGGGAAGACCGTGATCGGAATATGTCTTGGGGCACAGCTTATCGCCGACGTGTCGGGAGCCCGGGTGTACCCGAATGAGCAGAAGGAAATCGGATGGTTTCCGGTACAGTGGACGCCGATCGGACAGACGCTGCTTCCGTTCGGGTCATTTCCGGCTGCGCCTGTCGTATTTCACTGGCACGGCGAAACCTTCGAGCTTCCCGAGGGGGCCGCGCTGCTCGCCTCCAGCGAGGCTTGCAGGAATCAAGCGTTCGTATTGAACGGTACGGTATTCGGCTTTCAATTTCATTTGGAGATGATGGAGAACAATGTTCGCGCGATCGTGAGCAATTGCGGACAGGAAATCATTGAAGCTCCTTATATCCAGCAAGCGGATGAAATGCTTGGCGCGTCGGAAACGATGGCCGAGTCGAATGCGCTTCTTGTTCGCTTTCTAGACGGCCTAGTACGCATGAACCACTCCTAGATTTTCCGCCTGAATAGCCGGTCGTCTCATTCCTTGAGGCGGCCGGCTTATTTATTGCGAGCAGACGATCCACGAGCGGTCGGAGGGGAGGGTTGTTCTCGTGTTGGATAAAAGCAACAAATTTATATGAACAACACTCTTTTACCCGCTTCCTACTCTTACGGTTGGCGCCAACACTGTTTCTCTAGACCCACACGATATCCGTTCTGTATGATGTTGAAGACCGGATAAGAGGGGGAGCAGCGTGGAAGCATACAATGAGATTAAGCAGGGCGAGAAAGGGGCATGGGTCAGCATCCTGGCTTACATCGTCCTATCCGCCGTCAAGCTGACGATCGGAAGGCTGTCGGGCTCGGAGGCGCTGATGGCCGACGGGTTGAACAATTCCACCGACATCGTTGCATCGATAGCGGTGCTTGTCGGGTTGAGAATTTCGCGCAAGCCGCCGGATCGCAATCATCGGTATGGCCATTTTCGGGCGGAAACGGTAGCTGCGCTGATCGCTTCGTTCATTATGATCGCGGTAGGCTTCCAAGTGTTATACGAAGCGGTTTCGAAGTTTTGGGAGCCGGAGATCCAATCCCCGGACATGATCTCCGCATGGACGGCCATTCTGTGCGCCATCGCGATGTTATTCGTCTATCGCTACAATTATCGGCTTGCGAGAAAAATCAACAGCCATGCTCTGATGGCGGCGGCGCAGGACAACCGTTCGGATGCATTGGTGAGCATCGGGGCGTTCGTCGGGATTGTCGGTTCCCAGTTCGGCTTGGCCTGGCTCGATCCGCTTACGGCGGTTGTCGTCGGAGTGATCATATGCAGAACGGCCTGGCACATTTTCAAAGACGCTTCCCATGCGTTGACCGACGGCTTCGACGAGAAGGAGCTGGCCGAAATCCGCCGCACGATACTGGATTGCAAAGGCGTAAAACGAGTGACGGATATTAAGGCCCGCGTTCACGGGAATCGGATTCTTGTCGATGCGGTTATTCAAGTCAGCCATCATCTGAACGTCGTTGAAAGCCATGCAATCACCGAACGGATCGAAGAGCGGATGAGAACCGAGCGAAACATCTCGCACGTACATATTCACATCGAGCCGTACGAGGCAAGTTCCGACCCCTTGATATCGCAAAGCGGAAGCTAGACGGTCCGGCACATAAAATCCCGATTGATGGTTTACAAAATCTCCCTCATTCGTTATTTTAATAGAAGCGTCGATTCAGGAGGGAAGCAGGATGAGTGAGCAAGACGGGCAGCTGGGTATGGATTCGAATTCGGGATGGCAATGGTTGAACGAGCCGAAGCAATGGGAGAGAAGCGGAAGCGATTCCTTAACCGTACGGACCTCGGGGATGACCGATTTTTTCCGGGACCCCTCGGGAGAGACGAACAAAGCAAGCGCGCCATTTCTCTTCCGAAAGATTCGGGGAGACTTCGATTACGTAACGAGAGTGGCCGTCGAGATGAAGCGCCAATACGACTCGGGATGTCTGATGGTGATGGCGGACGAAGCTCATTGGGCCAAGGTATGCTATGAGTATTTCGAGAACAAGCCTTCCATCTTGAGCGTCGTTACTCGAGGTCATTCGGATGACTGCGTTTCGGGAGAAGCGGGCTCGGACAATCCCTATTTGCGAATCGTCAAGGCGGGGAATTGCTTTGCATTCTATTATTCGTTGGATGGCGAGAGATGGAAGCTGGTACGCTATTTCGGCTTGGCCTGCGGCGAGGAGATCAAGGTTGGTTTTGTCGCGCAATCTCCGATCGGTGAAGGCTGCAAGGTGACCTTCGATCGTTTCTCGCTGAGCAAGTGGACATCGGGCGACGTTCGCAACGTAAATCCGTCTTGAGGAACAAGCGAATATGGACTTAAGGGACAGCGCTCAACTTGGACAAGTCGAAGTTAGCGCTGTTTTATTGCTCTGGGAATGAAAGGGGTTGACAATGGGAATAATTCATTTATATTAAAGACATAAAGAGTCCTTAATATCTATATAAGAAAAGGAGATCCCATATGATCTACGATTGCGCTATTATCGGGGGAGGCCCCGCCGGGCTGAATGCAGCTCTAGTACTGGGGCGTGCAAGGAGGAGCGTGGCATTGCTCGACAGCAATCGACCCCGCAATGCGGTAACCCATGCCTCGCACGGCTTTATTACAAGAGATGGCGTCACGCCCGCCGAGTTTCGCAGAATCGCCACTGAAGAGGTGCAGCGGTATCCGTCCGTCGATTACCGCCAGACGGAGATTGTAGCGGTGAACCGAAGCGAAGCCGGATTCGAGCTGCTTGATTCGGATAATCTTCGCATTCAGGCGCGCAGGCTGATTCTGGCGACGGGAGTCAAGGAAATCTTCCCTGAGATCGAAGGCTTTCACTCGTTCTACGGCAAGAGCCTGTTCAACTGTCCTTACTGCGACGGCTGGGAGCTGCGGGATCAGCCGCTTGTCGTCATATCGGAAACGCCGGCGGTCTATCATATGATCAAAGCGCTCTACAATTGGAGCAAGGATCTGGTGATTTGCACGAACGGAAAGCAGACGTTATCGGAGGAGCAGAAGACGCATCTGAAGTCCAAGGGGATCACCGTTGAGGAGCGGCCGATTGCCGCTCTCGTCGGACAGAATGGCCAGTTGGAATACGTTCGACTGGCGGACGGCACCGAAATCCCCAGAACGGGCGGCTTTGCGACGCCAACCCTCGTGCAGAGCGTCGCGTTCTCGGACGAGCTGGGATGCGAAAGGCTGGAGATCGGGGGAATCAAGACGGATGAATGGGGCAGAACGTCGGTACCCGGATTGTATTCGGCCGGAGATGCCTCGTATGTTATGCCCTCCCAGCTCATCTACGCCGCAGCGGACGGCAGCCGGGCGGCTGTCGGGGTCAACATGGACCTGACCGAGGAGCAATTCGCATAGCTTTCTCGGCTTGTCTCTTTCCCGGTACGCGGTTTCGTTCCGGCAACGACAAAGCCGCTTATGCCGTATCGATGGGATTGGGGATGCGATCCTTCACCTTGTCCCAGTAGATCGTTCCGTCGGTGCCGATGACGGCATAGTTGACATTATCCAGCGAGAGGCTTTGCTTTTTGACTTGGGCAAGGAGCCATTCCTCCGAGAGATGATTTTGCTCCAGGTTGTTGTCGATGATTTTACCGTCCATAATCAGTTCAATGGGGAAGATTTGCTTTGAAGGAACCTTCAACTGCAAGTCTTTTCTTGTTGCGGTCATGCTTTCGGGCGTTCTCATGACCGTCAGATGTCCATTCAATTCAAGTACGGCGTATTGAACCTCTCGAATGTTGAAAATATCTTTTTCCCGCAGCTCCTGGTTTAAGGTGTCCAACGAAATCTTGAGCTTGCGCAAGTTGTTCTCCAGAATTTTGCCTTCCTGGATGAGCAAGGTCGGTTTTCCTGAAAACCAGTTGCGGAACCTGCGATTTTTCAAGGACAAAGCCATCAGGAGATAAGCGATGCCGGTATACGTAATCGCGGAAGCGATAAGGTTCCATAAGGAGATCTTATCATTAAAGGCGATGTTGGCTGTGATTGCGCCCAAGGTGATCGAAGCGACAAAGTCGTGAT
Organism: Cohnella boryungensis; assembly: GCF_042651945.1. NCBI lineage: Bacteria > Bacillati > Bacillota > Bacilli > Caryophanales > Paenibacillaceae > Cohnella > Cohnella boryungensis. The sequence goes on from NZ_JBHSED010000025.1 coordinate 58,347, forward strand.
AAGTCATTTGGGCAATCGTGGATTTCCCTAGCAGGCGCGCAATCAGCATCATGAGGGTAAATGCGAAAATGGATCTGATGACGGTTTCCCATACGGGCATTGGACGACCTCGACTTTTTTAGTTACAGCACTTTCCCAATGCCGGCCTTTTCATACCTCGCTGTGAGCAGATTCGCGCACACTGCGCTGCTTTCCCGGCAAGCTAGCGTCATTTCAAATAGGCCTAAAGCCCGCTTTCGGCGGGCTTTAGGCGTTGGAGTGCCGTATCGTCAAGTCAAGCAGCGAAGGCGGAAGGGAACTGCTGAATGATGCCCTTCGTCATGACATCCGCCATATCGAGCGCCTGCGCTTCAATAGGATCGCCCAGGGCCACATTTTCCGTGTAGTTCCCGGCCAGACGGGTCGCGACCTCCTGGGTCAGAAGACGCAGATGCTCATAGAGCATGTTTTTCCAATCCTGCTCGGACCAGTACGGATTGATTCGGCCCAGCAGCTTGGCGATGTCATCGGCATTGGCGTACCAGCGCTTCTGGGCATCCTCCGCCGCCTTGGCGTCGGACGCTTGCAGCGCTTTGACCACCTCAACCGCTATCGTGAGATGGGCGGTCAACAGCCGGGCAAACTCGCTGGCGATATCCGGGCCGTAGAAGGGCTTCAGCGCCGCCGCGAAATCGGAGGGGTTCCGAAGCAGCCGGGCGGTTGTCGCTTGTTCGTCCGCAAGACGATCGACGATGCTATTGACGGTCAGTCGTGTCCAATAAACGTGCTGAACCCATAAAGTTCTGAGCGCGCGATTCAAATCCACCATCGGCGAAGTCCAGGCATGGAGATACGCCTGTCTATAAGGCGCATAATAATAATCATGATAGCCATACATCCTGCTAGAGCCACCAGCCTTCCGTGTTTTCTCCCAGTATATAGGCCGATTCGCCGATTGGTGCTTAATCGGACGGGAACCCGGCAACTGCGAAAGATTCACAAAGTCATCATCTGCAACTCGTCTATCCGGTCGATCCGATTGATATAATGGGACAAATGGAATCCCCCGGAAATGAGGAATCGATAATGAGATCAATGAAATCAATGAAGTGGATGGGCATCATGATAGTTGTTCTGTCCATAATAGCAGCCCCGACCAGCGCTTTGGCGCATACCGGTCTTAAGGCCTCGACGCCTGCCGGCAATCAAGTCGCGGATACAGAGGTCGAAGAGATCGTCATGAGCTTCAACACGGGCATTGAAGCCAAGAGCAGCTTTAAGGTGACGGATGCCCAAGGGAACGAGCATGAATTGAGCAGCAACACGGTGAAAGGCTCCACGATGTCCGGCACGCTGGAGAAGCCGCTGACAGACGGGGAATATACGGTGGATTGGAAGATCATCGGGGAAGACGGCCATCCGATTAAAGGCAGCTTCGGCTTTCGCGTGGCCGTTCCCGTCGTCGAATCGCCGGCGCCATCCGCTTCCGAATCTTCGGCTCCTGCGCCTTCGGAGGCTTCAGAGCCTGCGCCGAGCGCTTCCGGTAGCTCCAGCCCGACCGCTGCGCCGTCGGAACAGGCGGATGCCGAAGCGGCGCCCTCTGAAGGCGCCTCGTTGGAGGCCAAATCCACAGCCTCGAATCTTCTTCTGTATGCGGCAGGGGCCGTCTTTATCTTGATTCTGATTCTGTACTTGCGCAGGAAGAAGCAGTAGCGGTTATCGCCCTTCCTTGTCCAATAACTGTCCGTGGAGGCTGTATTCTATGACGTGGCGGAATAAATTCGCAGGTGAAAAATCGATGAAGTTATGGCTGGGCGGCGCCTTCCTTCTGGTTGTCTTAAGCTTAGTACTTGCTTCGATCCTCAATCCGAGCAGCAAGGCGATCAGCTTCGAGCCTTTCAATTGGCATCAAATGGGAAGCAAAGCTCACATGTCCTTCCGAATCAAGCCCGAGGCCAACGCGCAGAGCTTTCGCCTGGATGTCTGGCTGCCCACAGGGATAGGAGAGCCTGTTCAGGTGTCGGTTCAACTGCGGGAGCAGAAGGATCAGGCGGCTCCCGTCGAGCTGCCCATGACCTTCGTAAGCGGCGGCCCCGATCCTTACGGATTCGAAGGCTTTGACAAATACACCTATTCTGCAAAAGAGCTTGTATTCACGGAGTATGGGGAGTGGAAGCTTAATCTTGCCATTACGGATGCCGGAAAAGAGGTTCATCAATACGAAAAAGAAATTTCCCTATCCAAATGACGTCCCTACCGCCTAGGAGAGACATCTCCTAGAAAATCCCTCAAGCCCTCTTCAAGAGCCCGCGGCCTCCAGTCGAGGCGTTCGATCGCTTTCAGATTGGAGCCGAAGCATGCATCGGGCTCTCCAGCTCGCGTAATGCGCTCTCCGAATCTCAGCAGGGAAGGGTCCGCTTTCAGCTCTTGAACGATTCGCAGAAGCAGCTCCTTGACAGGGGTGGCCTCACCGCTGCATAGATTGTAAATTTCGTAGAGAGCATCCCGCCTCAAATCCTCGATACAGGCCAAATATCCCCTCACGAGGTCCTCGACATGAATGAAGTCTCTCTTCTGCATACAATGGGAAAGCCCGATCGGTTGCCCTCGAAGCAAGGAGGCAACGGTATCGTTGATCAATTTGCCTGCGGAGTCCCATTCGCCGTAAGGAATGAAAACCCTGGCGATTCGGGTCTTCATGCCGTATAGAGAAGCAAGCTGGCGGGAACGAATCGTTGCGGTCAGCTTGGACAAGCCGTACGGCGTGGAGGGCCAGCAACTATCGTCTTCCCTGCACGCTTGCGCGGTGTCTCCGTATTCCATGCACGAGCCTGTGGCTATGAATCCTCGGCAGCCGATTTCTTGCAATCGGGCATAGATTCGCTCAAGCGGAGCTACATTCACTTGATAACCAAGCGTCAGATCGTAACGGGAAGAGGCGTAGTCCGTCGCATACCCGGCGTGATGGACCCAGACGTTCGGGCGCTCCGCCAAGATGAAGCGATCGATCTGCGCCGGATCGGTCAGGTCCAAGGGCGCAAGCCGGACTCCGCAGCGGACGGCCTGATCAAGCCGCTCCGAGCGAAGCCGGTCATAGTATTCCGGTTTTCTTCCGCAAGTACCTATCACTCTTCTGTAAAGCTTGGTCAGAGAACAGGCGAGGTGCATGCCGATAAAGCTGCTGACACCGGTAACGACGATGGTTTCATCGGCTTGCGCGGCTGAGCGCATGGGAGAAGCTCCTCTCGCGGGAGAATGAACCCGGTTCCTTCGTACGGGACTGTGCGTCAGAGCAGGCCTCCTACTTGATCGCAGCATAGGAGACGGCTTGCTTGAGCTGATCGATCATGAAATCGATCATTTCGTTCGTCAGGCCGGGATACACGCCTACGAGAAACGTATCGTTCATGATTTTGTCCGTATTGTCCAGAGGGCTGCCGAGCCTATAGTTGACACCCTGAAAAGCAGGCTGATGAATCAGATTTCCCGCGAATAACAGACGGGTTTGGATGTTGCGAGCCTCCAAATACTTCGTAATTCGATTGCGATCGATTGTCGTTCCGTCGCGAACCGTCATGACGAAGCCGAACCAGCTCGGCTCGCTGCCCGGCGTCGCCTCGGGAAGAATAAGCACGTCCTCTAGCGCCTTCAAGCCTTCCTTTAGCCGCTTGAAGTTACGGATTCTTGCGGCGACGAAGGCGGGAAGCTTGCGCAATTGCTCCAGTCCGATGGCGGCCTGCATGTCGGTCACTTTCAAATTGTAGCCTAAGTGAGAGTAAGTATATTTGTGGTCGTAGCCGAACGGAAGGCTGCCCGACTGCCAGCCGAAGCGTCTCCTGCACGTATTGTCACAGCCGGAAGCGCACCAGCAGTCCCGCCCCCAGTCGCGGAACGATTCGAGGATCGTTTTGAGAAGGGGATGATTCGTGTATACGGCGCCGCCTTCTCCCATCGTAATATGGTGGGGCGGATAGAAGCTGGAGGTGCCGATATCGCCATGCGTTCCCGTCAGCTTGCCCCGATACAGCGCCCCGAGGGCATCGCAGTTGTCCTCCACAACCCACAGACGATAGGCATTCGCCACTTTCAGCACTTCGTCCAGCGCAAAAGGATTGCCCATCGTATGCGCGATCATGATCGCCTTCGTTCGCGACGATACGGCGGCTTCGAGCCAGTCCGCCCGGATGTTGTATGTGCCAAGCTCGACATCGACGAAGACGGGCACAAGCCGGTTTTGCACGATCGGAGCTACCGTCGTCGGAAAGCCGGCGGCAACCGTAATGACTTCGTCGCCGGGCTTAAGAGCGCGATCGCCCAGCTTGGGAGAGGTCAAGGCGGAAATGGCCAGCAGATTGGCCGAGGAGCCGGAATTCGTCAGCAGCGCATAGCGAACGCCGAGAAATTGCGCCAGCTCCTTCTCGAAACGGCCGGAGAACCTTCCCGAGGTCAGCCAGAAATCCAGGCCGGCGTCCGTCAAGGCGATCATTTCCTGCTCATTATAGCGTTTGCCCGCATAGGGAATGCGCGATTGTCCCGGCACGAAGGGCTGAGTCTGATGGAACAGGCGATGAAATTCCGCTACCTGATTGAAGATGAGCTTTCGTTTGGCAGCTTCCAGCTGTTCTATGGTTATGGAGCCGATTGCGGCAAGGCTGCCGAGCCGGGCGCGCTCCCAATAGAACGGCGTGTCGAGCTGAAGAGCGATGGCTCCGTCGTCCTCCACGCAAGCGAAAGCAACGGCTCCATTCGGGTTGACGTCCGCTACGGCGAATAGCCGATTCTCCATTCGAACAAGATCGCCGGCCTTCATCATAACGGACTTCCTTCGGGATGAAAGCGGAATGGACTCGCAAATTCGGCGAGCGAGGGAAACGTTCTATCCCGCTCCGACAGCACAGGCTGACTATCCGGCCATGAGATACCAACGGAATTCCAGTGAATTCCCGCATCCTGAGCTGGAGCATGCTGCGTAGTGACATGGTATAGCAGGAGGGAATCGTCGCAGGCATAGAACCCGTGGGCAATTCCGGGAGGCATATATACCATCGCTCCGCGTTCGCCGTCAAGAGGCACGAGCTCGTGTTGACCATAGGTCGGGGAATCCGTCCGAAGATCCAGGATCACATCCAGCACCTCGCCCTGCAGACAGGCTACCAGCTTATGCTGCTCGGCGGGAGGCAGCTGGACATGCAGTCCCCGTAATACGCCTCTTCGGGAAAAGGAATAGAATTGCTCTCGGAAGGAAGAGATCAGTCCATATCTGGAATAGGTTTCGTGATGAACGGTTTTTACAAGTCTTCCGCGCTCATCCCGATGCACCTTCGGGAAAATCTTCAGGCAACCCGGGAGGGTCAAGGGCTCGGCAATCAGCGGGGGCTCCGGTCGATTCGGGGCTGTTCCAGTCATTGGATCGCTTCTTCCTCCCTCTGGATGAATTCTGCATTATCATATGTAGCGATGGACTGATCTCATAGTCGTATCGCCTACGCCCTCTGCAAACAGGCTATCGCCTCACTCCAGAATGGCGAAATAGGGATGGGCCGTAGATGTCCGCCCGATTGCGGGATTCCTGTGTGAAAGCCCGACCCCGCGAATGTCCAACCTGAATAGGATGTGTGAGATTAAAGGCGCGGAGGGGATGCGTGTTGGAACAAAACAATCACACATCGATCTATACTTGGCCCGATGTCTATCTGTTGGCCGATTATTTGTGCGTATATTTCGAGTGCAGGTATATCGTCGTGATAGGCAGCGGTTCGGATCACGTCTTGCCTCCGCTAGCTGCCAAGTATCCGATTATCGGACTGGAGATGAAAGATCGTCTGCAGGCATCCGCAACCCGGTATCCGTTCGTCGCATGGCACGGGCATCAGCTTGACGGTCTCCAAGCGCTTCCTATTCCGGACGCTGTATTGAGAGAATCCCTTGTCATGAGTCTGGACGAGAGAGGAGATCTGCATCGTCCCGGCGGAGTTCTTCGTTGTCTGGGCAAGGCTATGGATCTGTCTCCTGCATGCCTGCTGGTGACGACATTGAACCACAGTATGCAGGAGTTAAGCCAGTGGACCGGGATGCTGCGGCAGGAGCAGCTTCATGTGGAATTCGCCGGATTCACCGTAAACGGGAACGAGGATCTGCGGAAGCATACGATGGTATCCCTTATCGGCAATAACCGGTGGAAAGCGAAATTGTCCGCTCCAATAAAGGTTGCGGCGATCGTGACGGCCTACAATGAAGAGGACATCATCTATCAGGCGATCAAAAAGCTGCTTGACCAACAAATTCAAGTCTATGTCGTGGAAAACTGGTCGACGGACTCGACCTACGAGATCGTGAACACGTTCCATACTCATCCGGGTTTTCTGGGGTGCGAAAGATTTCCGGCCAACGGACCTGACAGCCATTTCAATTGGAAAAAAATTCTGGACCGAGTCGTAGAGGTTACGCAAGGAATGGATGCGGATTGGTTTATCCATAACGATGCCGACGAAATCAGGCAATCTCCATGGCCGGACAAAAACCTGAGCGAAGCGATCGGCTATGTCGACCGGATGGGCTATAACGCGATCAATCACATCCTGATTGAATTCTATCCCACGGATAACGCTTACTCGCCAACGATGGATCATGAGCAACACTTCCGGTATTTCGATTACGGCAAGGTCGAATCGGATTTCATCCAGATCAAAGCCTGGAAGCGGACGGATCAGCAGGTCGACTTGTCCAAGCGCGGCGGTCATCAAGCCTTATTCGAAGGGAGAAGGGTCTTTCCGTATTTGTTCGTTAGCAAGCATTACCCATATCGCTCCCAGCAGCATGCCGAGAAGAAAATATTCAGAGACAGGAAGGCGAGGTATGCTCCCGAAGAGCTGGCTGAGGGCTTTCATACGCACTATGACGGCTATAGCCAAGGGCAGCAGTTTGTCCGCGATCCTCAGCAACTGATCGCCTTCAATGAGAGCAGCTATTTTCCCACGCATCTCGTTGAACGCTTGTCGGGCATCGGAACGAATCGGGTTAAAGCGACGATCGAACCGCCGGATGTCCCGATATCCGCTGAACCTCTTGCGGAAGCAAAACCTCGTCCAAGACGCGCCGCGAAAAAGAAAGCAAGAAGCAGGATCCGCTCCCACATGCGCAGAATTGCGACTTCAAAGGGCCGGAACGGACTACGTCGACCGAACGACAATAACAGAGGCTCGCATCGACGAAGGGTACGATCGATAGGAACGAGGCGCCGGCCAAAACGCAAAAATCCGATTCTTAAGAGGAGAATCGGGAGGATGAGCCGTTGAAAAAAACCGTGACGAGACGCATCCGCAAACATTTCCGGGCGGCGGGGAAGCAACGGCGCCCCCCTAAGAGAAACAGGCTTGTCTTTGTTGTTCTGGCCCACGAGCGGGAGGATATTCTAGCCAATCAGATTCGGAATATCCGCTATTATAATCCCGAAAGTCGCATTATTCTGTACAACTCCTCCGGGCTTGCGGAGTTTGGCCGACATCTGGAAGAGATAGAGATATGCCCCTACCAGAGGGGCCCGCTGGCCTGGGGGCGAACGGGGTGCGTGCTCTATGACGCGATGAGAGGTTTAAAAGAAAGCCAAGCCGACTACGATTACCTCGTCTACATCGATTCGGATGTGTTATTCCTGCGAAGCGGCTTCCTCTCCTACTTGGACGAAACCATGTCGGGCTATGACGTAATGGGCGTGAACCTGCATGTGGAGCATGGGCCGGGGGAATGGATTCCCGGTCAGACCATGTGGGAGGAGTGGCCATCCTGGCAAGCGCTGTTCCATACGGATTATTTGGCCGGCATGTTCGCGAACGGTCAAGTGTATCGCAAGGCGCTCGTCGACCGAATGTACGAGGGTATCGATACGGAGAGGCTGGAATCGCTATTTCAAACGACGCAGGTGATCGCCCTTGAGGAGATACTTCATGCCACGTTAGCGGTTCGCAGCGGAGCCGCTTACCGAAGCTTTCCCGAGACCGAAGCTCAATATATCCGTTATAAGCCTCCGCTTAGCCTTGCCGACGTACAAGCGGCCGAACAGAACGAGCGCGTTTACTTCGTCCATCCGGTCCTGCGGGAGGCTGAGGACCCGGCGAGACAATGGGTGGATCAGCTGTTGGAGACGAGAGCCAGATCGGCGGCAAAGCTTGTCCGTGAACGGAAAAAGCGAAGAAGCTCAACGTCCGCAAGCAAACAGCTACGACCGCTTAGGCGGCGAAGGGCAAAATCCGGCGGCAAGAGCAAGCGCGTCATTCGCGCGCGAAAGAAGTGAAGGGAGGTCGGCTCGTATGCGTTCTCTTGCAAAGAGAAGAAAAAAAACGACAGCGAAAAAGACTCGCCCGAAGAGAAGAAAGGGAACGACAAGATCGGGCCTTCCTCCGCGCAGGAGCAGAAAAAGGAGCACGAGCCGTCGCCCCCGGCGATTGCGAAAACGGCTAAAGAAGCGCAATGTGCGCAGATCTGTTGTCAAGCCGGAAGCCTTGCATCCGCCGTCGGCGGATGTTATGGCAAACGGCAAGCTTCACGGCGAAACCTATGCATATCCGCCGCCGACAGAGTACTATCCGTCCCTTCAGGATTGGATCGGGAACCAGCCGGTGCCGCCGAACCGTCAGGAGATCTATGCCAGCCATACTCGCGTCTTGAAGCCTCCGAAGGGCTTTGAAGAGCAATTGCATATTACGTATAGGATGACCGAGTTTTATTCGCCGGCCCCGTTTGTTATCGAGATTCCCAACGGCCGAGTCTACGGAGATTACGGCTGCATCCTTGCCCCGGATAACAAGCTATTGTGGGACGTGTCGATCTTTCCTCCGTTTATTCCGGAGAAGCATCCTGTGTTTCGGGTGACCGAGTTTCCTCCTGCCCGCTATACCGATGAGACGGTTGCCGTACTTACCTTCTGCGCGAGCAGCATGCATTACCATTGGGTATTCGACGTGCTCTCCCGGATGGACTTGTTGAACAAAAGCGGAATTCCCATAGATAAATATGTCGTAAATGGGGTCAAAGCCGCTTTCCAATGGGAAACGCTTGAACGGATCGGGATACCGAAGGATAAGCTGATCGTCTGCCAGGATCAGTTTCATCTGGAAGCGAGAAGGCTTGTCGTTCCTGCGGCGCCGGCGATCGAGTGGGGGCCGCATCATTGGCAAATTCAATATATCAGGGCGGAGCTGTTGTTTAAACCGGGCTTGCAGCCCTCTCCGGACTTCGAGAGAATCTATATCAGCCGTTCGTTGGCTGCGCATCGCAAGGTGACCAATGAAGAGCAGGTGCTAGGGCTTCTAGCTCCGTTGGGCTTCAAGTGCATTCATCTGGAGTCGTATTCCGTAGCCGAGCAAGCCGTTATTCTCTCCTCTGCGAAGGTCGTGGTCGCCCCGCACGGCTCAGGCCTCACTAACCTTATCTTCTGCCAGCCGGGCACGAAGGTTATCGAGCTGCTGACCTCCAACTTCCCCGTCTACGTGTTCTGGCTGCTATCCAACCATCTCGATCTCGATTACTACTATTTGTTCGGAGAAGGAGAACGCGCGGCGGACCGGATTGATCCGAAGCACGGATACGACGACATGTGGATCGATCCGGACAAACTGCGAGGGATACTCGTCTTTGCGCATGTGATCTAAATAAGGCCGAAAGCAGGGGACTGCCCCTGATTCGGCCTTTTCTCTTCTTCTACGACTATTCGGCTATCAGTAGACCTCGTACACCAGCGTTGAATCCAATTCGAGCTGGCGGTTAAACACGGCATAGATATACAGCCTTCCCGCGTCGGTGTCGCCCGCATCGTGGCCGATTCGAACGGTGCCATCCTCCTCGAAGCTGAGCTCGCTGTATACGAGCTCGGCAACATTTTCGCCGGGATGCTGCTCGGCAATGAGCCGAAGCGCTTGCTCCAGCAGCGTCTCCATTCGCTCCCAGGCTTCCCGGATGAGAGGCGCGAGACGTTCCACCTCTACGAGGGTGGCGACATGTACCGCAGCGGCCAGCTCTACGTTCCGGTAGGACAATGCAGCCCCGTAGCTCGTCAGCGATAGATCGTAACGGAAGGTTCCGACGCCTTCGATGTCGCAGTCCGGCTCCCGAATGAGATTATTGGCGTAATCCAGACGCTCCAGCAAGGGCAGGCGGCTGGTGTCCAAGGCGGAAAGCTTGTTCTCCGAGCAGTAAACCTCGACCAGGCGAGGATAATCCAAGCGGAGCTCGGATATGTGATTGTTGAAGCATCGCAAGCTTTGCAGCGCCGGATTGCCGCTCACATCCAGCTCGGTAAGATGGTTGTGGTGGCATCGAAGCTCAAGCAGGCTTTCGCAGCTCTCTATATGAAGGCTGAGCAAATGATTGCTGCTGCAATCGAGCTGCCGCAGCTCGACGTTCTCGCTAAGCTCCAGCGCAAACAGCGCATTATAGCTGCAGTCCAGCTTATGCAAGCGAAGGTTGCGCTTCACATCAAGCTCGGAAAGCAGGTTCCAATGGCAGACCAGCTCGCTCAGCCGCTCATTGCGGCTTACCTCAAGCGTCCGAATGCGATTCGACCCGCAGTTCAGGGCTTCGAGCTCGGCGTTGGACGTCAGGTCCAGCGCATGAATCTCGTTTCTGTTGCAATTAAGCTGCCTAAGGAGCGGATTATGTCCCGTATTCAGCCAGAGCAATCGGTTTCCTTCGCATTTCAACGCAGTCAACTGCGGATTGCGGCCGATGTCCAGCTCTTGCAAGTAATTGTAAGCGCAATCGAGCTGCTCCAGCGAGACAAAATGCTCCAGGCCCCTTAAGCTGGCAAGCTTCATTCGCGATACCTGAAGCGTCGTGATCTTCTCTACATCGGCGGCGCGGATCGAATCGCGTCCGGCGCAATAATGCTCCAGCACGAATGCCCGGAACGTTTCATCTAGGAAATCATGGGTAATCTCCATAAGGATACTCCTTCCAAATTGGTTCTCGACCAAGGAATTACGACTCATCCGCGGATTCCGTCCTTATTGTATAATGTCGGGAATCCGATTAGCGACCATCCATACGCTTAACCTGACTAGGTCGGATGTCCTGAAAATGAGAGAGACTTTACGATGCGCGCGCGATTGGCAGAAAAGCTGGAAGATACGCAACGCTTGATATGGAATCCGGACCGCGCCGATTCTTTATCTTAGGCGCGAGCGATAGCCGGACAAGCTCAATCAGATAGTCTAATGTATAGGGGGAGCATGATGAAGCCGGAAGTCGGAAATATTTACTGTGTCTATGTGGAGAGGCTGCAGCGCTACGCCGCCTGCCAGATCACCCGTTTCAAATTACCCGAATCCGCCAGGGACAAGACGCTCGGAGCCGTTTGACAGCTGGATTGGCTGGGAGACATCGAAACGGTGGAACGGGAAGAAATCTATTTGGTGCTGGTCGATTTGCTGCAAAGCTTCAATGCCTCCGGCGGCGGTGCAGACATCGGGGAACTAGTGGAGCTGTTCGACAGCCTGCGAGATTATTGAACGTCTGCCCTTGGAGCTGCAGGATATGCAAAAGAAGCTGGACCCGACGATCGGGACCAGCTTCTTTAGTCGGGCAGTTAGGCTTCCTTGACCTTGAGCTCCTTGACGGAAGCGGCCTGCTCGTCGCTTGCCGGTTCCGTGCGCTTAATGAAGAAGGAGAGCAGCAAGCCCGCCACTCCGATTGCGATAATGACCAGATAGGCATCGTTGATTCCCTGAATGGTAGCCTCCATGATCATATGCTCCTTCGTCTCTCCTGCGGCTCCGCCCGAAGCCATCATAGTCTGCAGATGAGACTGAGTCTGGCTCGTCATTACGGTGACCAGAAGGGAGGTGCCGACGGCGCCCGCCACTTGCCTGATCGTGTTCGAGATCGCCGTTCCGTGGGCATTCAATCGGGAAGGGAGCTGATTCAAGCCTGCGGTCTGGATCGGCATGAGCAGCAGCGCCATGCCGATGCGGCGGCCCGTAGACATGAGAACCAGATAGCTGTAGCTGGTCGAGTCGGTCAGATCGACAAAACCGATCGTCGTCACAATCGTAATCAGCAGCCCGATGACGGCCAGCCACTTGGCTCCGAATCGGTCGAACAGCCTTCCGGCGACCGGCATCAGGAAGCCCATGACGAGCGCGCCGGGGAGGAGCAGCAAGCCCGATTCCAAGGCGGTGTATCCGCGGATATTTTGCAAATACAAGGGGAGGAGCATCATGTCCGCATACATGACCATCGTTATCGCAATATTAATTAATGTGGTTAAGGAAAACATGTTGTACTTAAAGGCTCTAAGGTCGAGAAGGGGATTGCTGGACACAAGCTGCCGCCAGACGAACAGGACGAGCGACACTCCGCCCGCGCTCAGCGTGGCGATGACTTCCGCACTGGACCAGCCTGCGCTACCTGCGCGGCTGAACCCGTAAAGCAGCGCGCCGAAGCCGATCGTGGACAGAACGACGCTGAGGGCGTCAATCTTCGGGTAGGCTCTCTCCGACACGTTCTTGAGATAGACGGCGGCTAGCGCAATGACAGCGACCACGAACGGCAGCATGCCGTAGAACATGACTTCCCATGCATAGTTTTCCATGATGTACCCGGCCAGCGTCGGTCCGATCGCCGGAGCAAAAATAATGGCGAAGCCGACCATGCCCATAGCCGCTCCCCGCTTGTTCGGAGGGAAGAGCGTCAGGATGACGTTCATCAGCAGCGGCATGATAATGCCCGCGCCGGCTGCCTGAATGAGCCTTCCCGCCAGCAGGACAGGGAAATCGGTCGCGATGGCCGACGTGAGGGTCCCCGCCAGAAAGATCAGCATCGAGGTTTGGAATAGCTCTCGTGTCGTAAAGCGTTGCATCAGGAACGCCGTAATCGGGATCAGAACGCCGTTGACCAGCATATAGCCGGTCGTTAACCACTGAGCCGTCGCAGCGGAGATGTCAAAATCAATCATCAGCTCCGGTACGGCTACGGTCATTACCGTCTGATTCAGAGTCGCCAGGAAGGCGCCTAAGATCATAATGAACAGGATCGGTCCTTTTTTTACAGCACCTTCGCTTTCGGGTATGCTCTTTGTCAAGTTTTCTCCATCCTTCCAATTTCTCTATTTGAACTTAATTTACACTGTGTATTATAATGGACACAGCATAAATAAGATTCTATACGGATGGTTGGAGTTTGCAATCGACAGTTTCATGATGAAGTGTAAATTTATTTACGATTAAAGCTGTTTCTGTCGTTCAGACCAGACATATTCGACGAAAGCGCAGAGAATTGTAGCTAAAGTCCAGCGGTATGATGTCAAGTCCCTGAATTGAGCGATTTGGAAATTTTCTTGAGCAGAAAGCGTGCGAGTCAGGGAAAAAGGGCGCATCAAACCA
>NZ_JBHSED010000026.1:0-37894 GCF_042651945.1 Cohnella boryungensis
GACCCCTGGCTCTCTTTATTCATCACCACATTATAAAAGGGATGAAATCCTGCGAATATACGAGCTTGCGTGAGAAAATCAAATCATATCGAGGGAGTTCAAGGATATATCTCACCTGGACAAGGCCACTGCATTTCCTAGGCTGGCTTTAATATTCTCCAGCACATGGAAATTGTAATGATCCGAGGTTTGATAGTACATATAGGAAGAATGCGTTGTCGCCCGGAACCTTTGTTTTTCCTTGTTGGCATCAATCCCCATGTAGACGGTCCGCCGTTGGAATTGAATCGCTCGCTTGATCGATTGATAGAAGGTTTGGCGGTAGACATGGTGGCTTTCCGTGTATTGCGAGTCAATCCCGACCATGGACATCACATAATGATCCTCGCCTAGATAGCAGCTCATGAACCCGACGGGACGACCATCCGGATCGCCGCCGTGCTCCGGCGAAATCCGAAAGACAAGCAGCTCCCATCCCGGATGGTTCAGCATTTCCGACCACAAATTCATCGGAAGAGGATACAGATTAAGATCATGCTTTCTCTGTTGGACGTTCAGGTAGAGCGCATGAAGATCGCGGATTAATTGCTCGGATGGAGCCGGGCTGTCGCTTGTCAGCACCTCCATCTGGAACATATGCTCATACGCCAGCACTTCCTTCCGGACAACCGCACGGGCGCTCTTCGAGAGTTGACTCAAGTACTCCAGCTCGTTGCTGCACGACAGTACCAGCACATTGCTCTCCGGCATCGCTTTCTGCAAATAGCCGTGCTGGGTTAAACATCCGGTCAGCTCCTCGTCTTCTACCGGGATATCGCGCAGCATGATCGTATTGGCATGAGATCTGGCTTGCTCCGCATGCAACTCTTCAATCAGCATGGATAAGGCCGTTCGCCAATCCCCATGACGGTCCAAATATAGATGATTTCCCTCAGTCAGAAGCGATCCCATCACCAGACAGTCGGACGTCAGGAAATAAGGATCGCGCATTCTTTCCAGCTCTACGGCTTTAGAGACTTCTCCCGTCTCCAGAATATCGTCCTTCAATAACACTCCCGTGCAGAATGTCGCAAGCACCGGCACTCCGTTCGAATCCCGCACGATATAATAGTGAAAGCTCCAGTTGCTCTCTCGCAAAGGCTGATCCCGGAACGTACACTCCAGGCCGCGGAGGAAATGCCATTCGAATCCTCTGCCTCCCAGCAATCCGTTCCATTCCTCTGGCCGAATAGCCGTTATGCTTGTATGATGCTCAAGAGATAAGGCGGCAGCGCTTGGACGAGCTTCCCCGTTTGCTTCCAGACTCTGGGGAACCGGCATCTTGAAAACTTTGTACAGCTTGTCCATAGACCCGCCGCCCTCCTGCACGATTTCGGGCAGCGTGTGCGCAATCGTCTGAATTAGCGCCAGAATATCTTCCTTGGTGTGATAGTTCGTTATCGTGATTCGTATGCCGGAGCGGCGCATCGGTACGGCTGGATAAGCTGCGATATTCGTATAGAAGCCTCGATCCTGAAGGCTTCTGACCGCCGCATACGCCAGCTTGGGAAGGCCCACGCCAATGAAGCGGATCGGATTATCCGTCGCATTCACCAATGGCAAATGATAGGCTTGCGCGGTTCGATTGAAGTAACGGATTTTGTCCATCAGCTGCTCCTGCAGCAGCGCCAGCTCCTCCGAGAGATGAAGCTTGGCCGAAGCCACGGCGGCGCCCAGCGTGGGCGGATTCAGCGGGATCGAGAAGATCATGGGGCCGCCGCAGGACCGAACCTTGTGATACAGCTCGAAGTTGGGAAACACGATGGCCCCTCCCCCGGCTGAAAAGGATTTGCTCAATGAAACGACCACAATCATCCGCTCATGAAGCTCGATCTGGTTAAGCACAAAACCTCTACCGTGCTTGCCGCTCCAGCTCATGCCGTGAGCATCGTCGATGTAGAGGTGAAACTGCTCGTATTTGTTCAACAGCTCCTCCAGCTTTTTGACGGAAGCCTCATTGCCGTACATGCTATAGATGCCGTCGCACAAATACCATACTCTTCGATGGTGCTCCCGCAAAGCCGCAATCCGTTCCTCCAGCTGCTCCATATCGTCGTTGCGAATGTACTCGATGTGGACCTTTTTCGTCCTCACTTGATTTACCGTCGTCTGCACGCTGTGATGCACCTGAAAATCCACGAGAACCGCATCGTTAGGCTCGATAATGACGGGCAAGGCCGCGAGATGGCCTAAAGTCGTGTTTTGCGTTACCAGAACAGGCTGGCCTCCGAAGATTCTTCCCAGCAGCTCCTCAAGCTCCGTATAGAGCCGGTTCGACACATAGGCGCGTGACACCGAAAATTGAACCCCGAATTGATTCACGGCTTCGATTGCGCCCTGCTTCAGCCGAGGATCGGTCTCAAGCCCCAAATAGCTGCACAGTCCAAAATTAATCAAGTCTCGGTCATGGATCCGTAACGTTCTTCCCGTATGAAATTCATCCTCCGATTGGTGATGCACAATGCCGGAAGCAGCGGCGTCCTTCACCATTTGATAGAGGTGCTGCAGCGGATCATCTGTTTTGGACATCATTTATCCCCTTTCTGCTTGTGGTCTACAAAGTTTGCGGCTGCTCATAGTCGCCGCAAACGGCTTACAGGCTCTCTGTCCGATCTCCCCTTTCTCTTGTCCGGTTCATTCTCGTTCATGAGAGTAGAATCGGTTCGTCTTCAAGCTCGACTTAACTTTAACGGCAGCCGAAGACCTCATTTTCAAGTATACAATTTCCTGTCTTTTTGACAACTATATCCAACATTTTTTTGAGAATTTCATGGGAACATCTGACGTTATTAGGCGGATAAACACGACTGCCCCCGCTTTCGATCTTTCCGGCCAGAATCCAACAAAATAACACCGTTGCCACTTTTTAACTTTCGAGATAACGTGAAGAGCAGGGGGATGTCCCCCACAATAAGGATTTCGGGAGGTAAGACTATGGACGCAGAAGAAATCGTAGCGGTCGATGGTTTGGAAGCGGATGCAGAGGTCGAATCCGTAGAGGCGGAAGCGGCAGCAGAGGAGATCGAGGCTGTCGAAGCAGAGGCCGATCAGGAGGAAGCTGTAGCAGAAGCCTCCGAGGAAGCGGATGCAGAAGAAGCGGTTGTTGCGGAAGCGGAAGAGGCAGCGGCGCAAAGCGAAGCGGACGAGCCTGCATTGGCGGAAGTCGCGGCGCATGAGAGCGAAGCCTCCGATTCGGAAGAACAAGCGGACTAATCGTTCGATAAAGCGTAATCAACCGCATTTAAGGGGCTTTTCCTGCGCCACGGTCATTCACGGCCAGCGCCGGCAAGCCCCTTGCCCCATTCGGGAACTAGGCACGGTTGCGAAGGAAGGCACGGAGCGCCCACCTGCGCTCATGCCGCTTCATGTATTTAGGCAACGTTCGGTATAGATGGCGGCATTCGCGGAATGCGGCGGACGCTTCCTCCGGCTTGCCGAGACTGGAATAGATTTCCCCCAGTCGGTAATAGGCCTCGCAGGAGGACGAATTGACGCCCTTGAATTCCTTCAGGTAGGCAATGGCCTTTGCCGGATCCTTCTTGGCCAGCGCGGCCGCCAGCCGCAAATACGGCTGTCCGTATTTCACCTTCGGGCTGATGAGCAGGGCCTGGTTCATCTCTCTTTCTCCGTCTTCCAGGCGGCCCAGAGCGAGATCGCACACGCCAAGATCGCTCCAGTATTCGGCGGAATGCTCCATCTGCTCTTGAAAGCTTTGCAGCATGCTGAGGGCCTGATTATACTTTCCGGTCTCGATGAGCAGTCTGGCGAGCTCCAGCTTTGCGGAGACGTCATACGGACTGATCTCCAGCTGCCTTTTCCATTTGGCCATTGCCCTTCGCCGTCGCCATGGACGAACCAGACTGGGCGACAAGCCGATAAATCGGCGCTCAAGCACATAGAACAGCAGCAATATTACAATAATCGCAACGAAAGGATTGGCAAAAAGCCACGTCAAACCAAAGAACAGAAACAGCTTGCTCATGCTCTTCTTTCTCCTCCATTCCCGGGATCATTGCCGTAAGCTTGACCGCGATGAGGATGGCTTCATGAAATGGATTGTCGTTTAATCTTCGTTAGCGGCTGCCGCTGCGGCCTGGTCAATTGCTCTTCTCAATTCGGCAGTCAGTACCGCGTTATCGTCGGACAGCTTCTTGAACGCCCACCAGCGGACGCGCAGAGCGGTCTCAGCTGTGCCACCGCCCAGCTTCATCCCGATGCGGAAGCTTCCCTTGTGGGGATAAATCAGTGTTCCGAAAGTAATATTCGGAAGCTCCGCTTCATATTCCGTATCTTTGAATACGTCCGTCGAGCCGAAATAAACCTTCGCATAGCCGGAGCCTACCGGAGCTTCTCTGTCCGGAATCTCTTCAAGACCGACGACAACGGTAATCTGGCCGTCCCCGAGTCCGTGCACAATTTCCTCTGTAACATAGTTCCGTTTGCCTCGCGAGAAGAAGCGCAGGCCCGATTTTTCCTGCGGGTCCAGCGGCACCTCCACGACGCCTGTAGCAATCTCGTCTTTAATCGTCTGAGGCTTGGGAATGCCCAGCTTAAAGTCGAATGCATTTCGCTCCGGATGATAGACGACATCCAGCTCCGGCTTGCTGCCGAAATCGAGCTCTCGCGCTTGCGCTTCGGCATAGAAGCGGTTAAGAGACGATACCTTTCCCGTCTGCGACAGACGATTTCCGAGAGACGCATTCGGAATATACTCGTTAAACGGAACGCGCTCCACCTGCTCGATCATATACGTCGGTCCCAATTGGAGCAATCCGATCTTCGCCAAGCAGACATCCTGATCCGCATAGCCTTCTACCGCTTGATCCAGAGAGCGCTCGTACCAGATTTTCATAATGCGCTCGTCGACGGGTTGAGAAATGATCTCCAGCGAATGCTGGACCGCATGATCGACCGGTACCCGCTTGTCTCCGATGAGCAGTTCGACGTTCCCCGCATTGACCTTCAGCTTGCCAAGCGTGCCCGGACGATCCTGCACCTTAACGCTGTAGCTCATCCGGTACTCTGTGTCCTGCTTGTCGCCGGGCTCCAGAAATCGAACCGAGCTGCCTTCTTTGCTCAACGCATCCATACCGTCCGTGTCATATTGGAAGGCGAGAGACACACGCGGACTTTGCAGCGTCTTCTCTACGACAAGCGTAACGTCGATGACATCTCCCGGATTGGCGAATTTCGGCATCCTCTGCGTCACGCGCACATCGGCATCCTGGTAGATCGTCACGATGTCTTCCATTAGCCCGGCATGCTCGAACGATTGAGGAGACGGAGCTTCCTCCTTCACATATAACCGATAGCTCTCCAAAAACCGGTTGTACTCGCTCATCTCTTCTCCGCGTACCGAAGAGCTGCCGACCGAATGGACCGGCTCGCGTCCCTTCTCATCGTAGGCGACATACAGATAGACGTTTTTCTTGTATTCGTTGTTCGTAAAACCGTCGATCATCGACAGCTTCAGCGTGACCGGCGCCGGGATCACGATCTCGCGGCCCAGATAATCCAGAGCGACGCCCATCTCTACCGTAATCGTTTTGTCGTCCACGGCCACAACCTGCATCCCCGCAACGACGCCGCTGCCGAACAGAAGCCGGTTCAGCAATCTTCGCTTGTCATTAAAATACCTTTGCTCCGATTCGAAGTCCCGCACAGTCAGCAGCTTACCGTAAAAATACCTGTTTCTCTCAAATGGAAACATTCTTGCTTTTTTCACCGGAAACCCTCCTAATAAGTGCGATCAATTTAAGCGGTGCATGGTCACCGCGGTTGTCGTCACGGATGCGATCAATTTAAGCGGTGCATGGTCACCGCGGTTGTCGTCACGGATGCGATCAATTTAAGCGGTGCATATCTTACTCAAGCTCCGAATCCATACCCAGCCGCGTATGCGCATCCATTCTGCCGTCCATGTCCTGATCGACGATCAGCGTGTCGTTCGGCATGCTCCTGTCTGCGTGAAGCGTGAACAGCGACGGCTCGGCCAATACGGTATTGATTCCGAGGTAGGTCTGCAGGTCCAGATACATCCACGGCTGCAGCCAGACCAGCCGCACCTCCGTGTACGCCGGCTTGTGCTCCTCGATCAGGCTGCGCAGCAGAACCCGCTCCTTGTCCGAGGAGGCCTGACCGTGGTTCAGCAGCACGGTGAAGGCAAACGGATTGTCGCTGTATAGCCGATCGGTCAGCATGCGCATGTCCGCTTGATCCCTCATCGCCTTGAACTGGGCCGGCTCCACGATTAGCGGAGGCTCTCCGGTGAACGTCTCTACGAGCTTCTCGATCCCCCGCCTTGTTCCCCTGTAACGGTAAAGCTCAGGCGCCGCCCGAATCAAGCTTCGCACCTTCTCGTCCCGCCAATGATCATCGCTGTCGAGTCCCAGCCAGGAGCCCAGCCAGCGAAGCTGACGGCCCTCTACCCGCTCGCGGTCGAACTGAACGGCCATATTGTCGATCTCCTCGTCGACGCTGTCGAATAGCGTCCCGAACAACGACAGGTACCGTTCCATAAAATCGCGGCTGCTCTCTTCTTCCTGATAGACGGCCGGGAGATAGGAGAGCAGCGTTTCTCTCGGAAAATAAACGCGAAGGCGATGAAGGGAAGGCGTATGGCGTTCGCTGCCGATCCACTCCACCTTCAGCCATAAATACCGTCCCTTCGCTTCGAAGAACAAGGCATCCTGCGGATTAAGGGTTGGAGCCGACCAATAGGCCGCCAGACCCGCCAGCTTGTCCCGGAAGGAATGTCCTTCCTCGGCAATCCAATCGTCAATCTTCCAGAGCGTGCCCTGAATCGGGAGAAGCTCCGAATCCGAGCTGTAGTAAGAAACCCGAATCTGCGTCCCGTCCGGAATATCGGCTTCGATGGCGAACTTATGCCACACCGTCTCGGCTTCGGCGCTGTCGAAAGCCCGGGAGAGCCAGACGCCCTGGGGCACGGCGCTGCCTTCCCAACCCAGCGTCTGCGGCTGCAGATCAAGCACCGTCACGGTTCGGGCCTCTTCGTTCCAGACATACATCCGGTCGCGCCCATCCACGAAGATGCTGCCCGCCCTGCCTCGAAAGCCGGCTACCCGGTCTTGAAGCTCGCCGTCGCCGTTGAACCGCATAATAAATCGGTCGTCTTCCCCATCCTCCCCGATATTCCTCGAATCGCCAATGAAAATTTGCCTGCGCGAGTCCACTCCCAGACCGGAAAAGTACAACGGCGGCATCAGGAAGCGATCCAATTGTCGCGGCTCTCTGTGCAAAATATACAAGGCGCAGGTCAATGTCTCAAGGACATAGGCATCGCCTTGCGGCGTGACCGACAGAAATTGCGTTCCATGCCAGCGTTCCGGCGCTTCCGGCAGCTTGGCGGTAAATCGATCGTCCGTATACACATCCGCCAGCGTGCCGGCAAGGGTAAGACGCAGTAGAGCCAACTGACGAAAGCCGAGCGCATCCCAAGCGTTCGGGTCGCTTAACGGCTGACGCAGGCTTAGCACGTACACCCCGTGTTCGTCCGATGCGATCGCCAGCGGATGGAAGGGAACGCCATCCAGCTCGTACCCCGTCCTTCGGAAGCGAAGCTGGCCGTTGGACATGTCGAAGGCGGAGATCGAAGGCTCGCCCTCCGCATCGGCCACGAACAGCGTATCCCCCGTGATTGCGAGGCTGGCCGCCGCCGTGAACAGATGATGACCGGGTACGAACAGCCGCTCATGATGACGGCTTCCACGGTCGTAAGTCCACAAATTCCCTTCCGAGTTGAGCATGACCAGACGTCCCTGCGGATGCACGGCGAAGGCCGTCACCTCGCCGATCCCTTCGAGCTGGCCCAGTTGAATCGTCTGCAGCACACCGTACTTCTCGCCGCGCCTTATGGCTACGCCGTCGATCGACTCCAGATTGCGTCCCACTCCGCGACGCTCCCAATGCTCCGGACGGTTCAGCGAAAAATAAGTCGTTCGGCCCTGCATCTTATCCCTCCTTTCGCTTCAAAGCACGCCTATAGCTGCGTTCTGCTAATTAACTCGATGCGGTGAATGCCCGAATAGACGATTCCCGTCTCGGACAGAATCAGATCTCCTCCGCCGCTTTTTCTGACGGATTTGCCCTCCGCGTCCAGCCAGAGATCCTGTACGTAGGCGACCCCCTTGACCCTGCTGATGACACCGTATATATCGCCCTTGTACACCGTTCTACCGAACGGCCAGCCTTGAATGCCGCCCGGTTGATCCAAGGGGGCCAGCAATCGGTTAAGCGCAGCAACGATCCGATGGCCCTCCTCCATAAAATGCGGCTCCACGACCACGACGGCATGAACGGTAACCTTGACATAGTCGGGCGCGACAACGTGAACCTCAGTCGTAATCAGCCTTCTGTCGTCCAGATGCTTGGCCACTGTCGACAGGAAGCCTTTGCTCGGCATAGGGGTATCGTCGATTCCTTCGGGAACGACAGCTACGGTTACGGCTCCCGCAGTCGGGTTGTCCCGTCCGGGGGCATAATTCGGCAGAACGTGCACCCGCGAGATTTTCAATCCCGGCGTTTCCATCGCAATCCGGACGTAGTCCTCGTCGGTCACGGCGCAATAAGGGGTTTGCCATTCCAGACGCGCGCGTTCTACGCAATCCTCCAAGGTCTCGGCTTCCGTTCCGCCAAAGCCGTAGCCTGGATTTTCCACGGTCAGCAGCAGTTCGTCCTGTTCCTCCTGCACCCATCTGTTCAGAAGGTTCGGCTTGACGTTGCCTCTTTCCCCTCCGCCGAATACGCACACCGTCACGCACAGATTCGGTTCAGAGCTCGACCAAGGAATCGCTCCGTTCTCGTCGTTGCCGAATGTCAGTTCGCCCGTAGCGGGGTCGAAGACGTAATGGCGATCCAGCGGGCCCGAACGATCGAGATTGTCGACCGGCTCCCAATCCTCCCACAGCCATTGTCCGGAGCTCTTGTCCGGAGCTCTCACTTGGAACCGCAAGCTGTCCTTATGCTTGCACGGCAAATCGTACAGACGGATCTTCTGGTGCGGCAGGCCGTTGCTTCTGCCGATGAAACGCAGCTCGGCGAAATCCTCCGTACAATGAATGCGCCGGATGTTGCCGGAGCCTTCCGGCGGAACGGCTCCTCGAACCCCGTCTCCGAAGCGAATCGTCACCGCGCCGCCCTCGGCGGCCTCCCGTTCGACGATAAAGCCTTGCGTATCGGCGCTTGCTTGCGAGAAATCCGGTAGCTCCCGCCATTCTCGCCAGCGCCCGTCAGGCTCGCGAACCTGTACCCGAAGCTTCCCGTATCGGGCAAGAAAGCTATGCGACGCATAAGCTTGATCGGACAGTCCGGTTCCGTCGAACAGCTGTTGCTCGCTTTTCGTATCCTGCTGCCGGACCCGGGCGGTGTTCATCAGCACTTGATCGATCCGGGGCGGCAGCTCGTAGCCCGATTGCTCCAGGATGCAGCAGATCCAGTAACGAGGCCGGTCGCCGGCCGGATGAACAATGACGGGACGCATCGGCACGGATACCGCAAAAGAAACGCGGCCGCTGTTGGTCAGATGCATCGTATGATCCTCCAGAACCTCAAGCGGCATCCAGGAGTTGCCCGTTTCCTCGTCCCAGCTGTAGGCTTTCCATGTCACGCGCGCGGAAGGAACGACGCTCTCCGGCGTCTCCAGAGCCTCGTTCGCCAGCTTCAGGTGCAGAGAAAGCACACCGCCGACTTCAGGCTCCCGATCGAACGCGATATAGAGTCGGCTTCCCGCCTCGGCTTCCCGGCCAAAGGCGTAGAAGGCCACATTTCCCCGTTCGTTGGAAGCCGATCGATCGCTCGCCTCCTTCTCCGTTCGGGTGACGATGCGGTCGATGGCGATCGGAATGAGCCGAACCGGAGCAATCGTCTCGAACACCTGGTCCTCCGCCTGCAGCTTCGTCCCTCTCGGCAGCACCACCGGCACACGTACGTTGCCGAACGTGACTTCCGCCTCGGCGAAAGCCGCCTCTAGGGGCGCTATGCCCAACAAATCCAGAAACTTGCGTATATTGGCCTCGGGAACTCGGCTTAAATAAAACTGCTGCATCTCTCCCAGCCAGGCAAAGAGCTCCAGGAACGTAATCCCGGGATCATGCGTGTTCTCGTCGGTCCATTCAGGCAGACGGCGCGGAATGCTTCTCCGGGCCTCCTGCAGGATGCTCTCGAACGAACGATCGTCCAGCGGAATTCGCGGAAGCACGGGACCCCCTCCTTCCTTACCCTTCTATTATTTCGCGGTCATAGACAGCCGATGACCGTTGCCGTTCGCAATAATGCCGTGCATAATGCGAGGAATCTGGTCCGGCATCATTTCTATCGCCTGTCCGTGCTCTCTTCGCAAGACGCTGATATGCAACTGCTCCACCCTATGAACGCCTCTCACCGATTGAAGCAGACCGTAGAAGGCGGAAGCATGTACGGGCTCCCCGATCTCCCAGCCTTTGCCGTCCAGCTGGCCGTCGACCGGGTCCAGAAACCGGTTGAGCGCCTCCAGGCAAGCCGCCTCTACCGGCACAAGAATATCCGGCGTCTCCACAATGAGCGTAGCGAACACCGATATCTCTATGGCAACGGGAGCCATAACGCTCAGCTTGCCGACGGGAGAGATCAGATTAGCGGCACAGCGGCGCAATTCCGTCTCCAGTCTGCGCTTCGTCTCGGGAAAATGCTCTCTTGCCGCCTCCCCTCCGGAAGGAAGCGCCACGACGACGATCGAGCCGGGAGAATGCTCCAGCTTGACGTTGCGATTCGGCAGGCATTTTACTTTCGCAATGCCCGGCTCCACTTCTCTCGCAAGCCACTCCACATCCGCGGGAGAGATAGCCCGGCCTCGATGCTTGAGCCGTTGAGGCCCTCTGCGCAGCGCATCCTCCAGCGGCTCCGCATCTCCCCCGCCGAAGGCGGCAGTCGGATTGGACACCCCGCTGACGAAAGCCAAGGATTGCATCAGATTCGTCACCTGTCCGGGACCCACATTGCCTCTCAGCCCTCGCGTAACCTGGTAAGTGACGCGAATCTTATCTCCGCCGCGCAGGTGGAGCGCCATGCCTCGCGTTCCGTCTCCGAAGGTCAGTACGCCCGTTGCCGGCTGAATCGTATAATGACGGTCGGACGAGGCCGACCCGGTCAAGGAACGAACCTCATCCCACCGCACCCACAGCCGCTGCAGGTTTCCTTCGCTGTCGCGAAAAACCTCATAGCGATCGGGATCGGACTCCAGCAGCCGATTCAGCTCATGCTCGCCCACGGAGCCCGTCTCATCGATCCAGACCTCCTGCCCGACAACCGGGCTTTGCGACAGCACGAAGCCGCCTTTTCCCGGTTCGGGATATTCGTTCGAGATCGTACGTCTCTGCAAGGCCGGCACCGAATTGCGGTGAATTCCCTTGACGACGGGCAAAGCCGCATCTGCGCGGCCGTATTTCCCGTCTCGGCTTACAGCCCGCAGCCATACCCTTTCTCTCCCGAACAACGAAGCCGCCGCAAGTCCTGCGGGACCGATGAATTGCAGCGTGCCGGACTGAGTAAAGCTCTGGGTATCGTCGACCGTTTTCAAGGCTTCCCATGTCCACTCGGTTCCTTTGCGAACATAGGCCTCCCAATCGATCCATGGAACCTGCTCTTCGACCTCCAGCTTGCCTCCCAGCACGAACTGCATGCGGATCGGCCCCTTCACAGGAGGAACGTCAAATCCCATATAGACCGCAGGCCCGGGACAAGGAATGGGCAAGAAGGCTTTGAACGAATCTCCTCCCTGTCTCATCGTCGCCGTTACGTCCGTCAGAACAGCGTTGTTCAGCGTATAAGCGACTGCGGGTCCCAGCTCGGCCGTCAACGGATAAGAGTAGGAGAATGCCACCTGCTCCAGTCTCGGGCTCATGTATTCCACGACAGGAGCCGTCGGCGTATCCGTCATCGCCACCCGGGCGCGAATCCATAGATCCTCCCGTCCGTTCACCAGCGTCGCCGCCAAATCCTCCGGACAGGGGAATTCCAGCACGATCTCCTGCTGCTGCTCGGTCAAGCTTGCGAATAGCTCCTCGAACGAAGCGCTGCCCGGCAGCTTCATCCAGTTGTCTCCGTTCCAGTACTCCCACAGCACTTTCCTTATGTACAAGCGAGGCGGAGGCTTCGTCTCGAAATCCGCCGTCCTCATGACCATTTTCCAGCGGATTTCCGGATCGGCGCCTACCCGAAGCTCGTTCGGGACATTGCATGCCCGAAAAGACATCCTTATGCGGCTGCCTCTTTTGCTGAAAGCCTCGGAGCAGGATGCGTAGAACACCGAGTAGGGAATGGAATGCTCCCCGAAAGGATAAAACCCGCTCTTATCCAGCTCAGTGTCGTTAAAATAAAGCTCCCCCGACGGAATTGCGTCCGGATCGGCGCCCAGATCGTGAGCAACCCGCATCGTTAAGCGGTCCATCTCCGGCAGCGCGCGGATAATCGGCGACCCGTTCTCTCCGTTGGCGGGATGTTTGACGCGACAACGAATCCAGCGCCCCGTTACGCCTCCGACCTCCGTGACCGATACGGGGCCGCGCGTTTTTTTCGATAACGTGATTTCCCGACCGCTGACGGCAACCTGCTCGAAGGGAATCCATTCGTTTCCGCGGCAATAGCTCCATTCCAGCCAATCCGTCCGAGACATAAGCTCCGCGAGCTCTCCCTCGACATAACGTCTCTGCGCATTATGCCAAGCCAGCGTCAGCCTGGCGGGATGATCCAGGTTGAATGCGTCGTCGTGGCGGACGTACAGCGCGTGCTCCTGCAGGTTGTTACCCGCCGTGCAGAACAAAGCGAACTCGGCCGCTTCGCCCGCTGCCAGTCCGTCGCTGTATCGTTCGCCCGCAAGCACGAAGCGGTCCCGTTCGGGATGAACGTTGTACAGCTCCATCAGCTTGGCCGGGCTAACGAGCAATGCCCCCTCCGTCTCGAAAGGAAGCGGCTCTTCTCCGTTGCCCGCCGCTGCGGTCAGCACCGTTCCGGCCGGAACGAAGACGGATTCCCTGACGCCTTCGTTAAGCGAGAAGACGACGTTCGTCCTCGCCGAACGAGCCGGCTGAAGCTGCACCTGAAGCAGATCCAGAAAGGCTATAAAGTTGTTCAGAGGAACCCGGTTCAGCCGCTTGATATTCTCGCCGAGAATGTCCGCCGCCAGATAGAACAGCGCCGTACCCGCATCGGGATCCTCCGGGGAAAACCGCCATTCCGGCGTATAGTGGGGAACCATCGCTTTCATGCGCTCGACCAAGGCATTCAGGTCTCTCCCGTCGATTACGGGCGCGCGGGCTTCTCCGCCTTGCCACAGCTCTGATTTCATCCGTTTTGTCGCTCCCGTTTATTTCGTGCCCTCTTCCAGATAGAAGGGGTAGACCTGATTAAAGAGATTGTTCGTCGACCGCACGACGTAGGCAATGCCGATCAGCAGCTTGCCCGCTTCGGACTGGTCCAGCCGGGCGGTGACCTCCACGTCGGTCACGCGGGGCTCCCACACCGTGATCGCCTGTGTGATATCGCTTTCCAGCAGCCGCAGCGTCGTCTCATCCGTCGTACCGAATACGAAATTCCGCAGTCCGCAGCCGAAATCGGGGCGCATCACGCGCTCCCCCTTGGAAGTCATCAGAATAATGCGAACCGCCTCCGCAATATCCTCTTCCCCTTCCGACAGCAGGAATCTTCCTGTCGTGGCATCGACCGCTACCGGAAACTTCCAGCCCTTCCCGAGAAAAGCCGCTCCCATCTCGTAGCCCCCCCTTCCTCCGAATTAATTGATTTTGACCAATGAGCCTTTAATCGTGATAATTCCGTCCGCAAGCAGATCAAGCTTTCCCCCGGCCTTCAGCTTCATCGCCGCCGTCGCCTCCAGATTGATCTGCGTGCTCTTCACCGTGACCGTTTTCGTCGATTCGATCGTGATGTCTCCCTTGTTATCGATCTTGATCTGATTCGAACCGGACTTTACGGTAATCGTGCCTGCCGAGCTTCCTTCCAGAACGACGGACTGGCTGGCGTTCTTCGTAGCCAGAGTGACCTTGTCCGCGCCCTCGTCGATCTCCAGCTTCAACCCGGCCTTCGTCTGCACCGTCACTTTGCCCTTCGAATCCGTGTCGTCGAAGATTAGCTCGTGGCCGCCCCGCGAGTGGATTTTCCGCAAATTGTTTTTGTCGTCCTTCTGCGGAGGCTTATTGTTCGTGTTCCACAGACAGCCGATTACGAAGGGTTGATTCAGATTGCCGAGGTGGAAGGCGACGAGCACCTCGTCGCCCACCTCCGGCACGAACAGCGTGCCCATGCTATTGCCCGACATAAGCGAAGCGAGCGGGGCCCAGTCCGTCTCATGAGAATTTTCCCTAAGCGGAAATTTCAGCTTAACTCTGTTCAGGCCGTCCGGATCCTTGTTGTTCGTCACGGTCGCGACCATCACTCCGTTGACCGAGCCATAGCCGCTGTTCGTCCCTCCCTCTGAGCGAGAAGAGAAAAAATCGTCCATTGAAGGCATCAGAATGCATTCCCTTCCACGCTGAATTGGGTGAAATACCCCTGAGCGTTGATGACGTGCGTAGTCGAGACCAGCAGAAGCGGCTGGTTGAACTTCGTGCCCAGTCCTTCGAGCTTGATGCTTCGCCCGGCGCGCAGCTCCGGCAAGCCGATGCATTCTCCTTCGCCGTTCACAAGATCCATGGCACGTTCATTCAGCTTGGCGTTCGCCAGCGTCTGCGCTTCGGCTTGCGCCGTCGCATCGCTGTAGATGATCTCCACGGTCTCGCTCGACAGGGCGCTCATGATATCCTTGCCCGTTCTCCCGTTGTTGCCGTATTTGCTTACCGACTGAGCGGTAGCCTGGAACGGCTCGCGGGTTTTCGGATCCGCGCCGCGGACGATAATCTGGGCGACCTGATTGGAGATATCGACCTGCGCCGAGTAGCTTCTGAGGTTTTTGCCGTACATGAGCGTAACGACGGGGCTGGCGGACGGCAAGGGCTTCTTGAAATAGAGCTTCTGGCCGATTACGAAAAAGTGATGATGATTCTCCGCAGCCAGATCCTTCAGAAAATGAAAATCGCTCGTTTTCCACTGCTCGATGGTAGGTTTCGGCGTAAGCGTGTCGTCAACTTGCATCTGCAGGCTGTATTTTCCGCCGATCTCCTTCACGACATCGCTCACCTTCCGGTTCAGCCAGAGGTTGGACTTGGCATTCCTCATCATGAGGAAAGAACGATCCATGCCCTGGACGGTGATAGAAGGCTGGCCTTCGGAGGGATAATCTACGGAAATGCCCGTGATGATGCCGTCGAACACCGGCTCCAGCTTGTCGGTGTATCCCGTCTTGATCGTAATCGTCTTGCCGACGTCGATCAGCGAGCCGATCCACTTGAACTGGCGTGCCACGGCATCATATGCGTTCTCGATGCGGAACTGGAAGGAATCCGCCTTGGCGGCTATCGTCGTCTCGACCTTGAGCGAGGACACCGCGATCTGCTTCAGCGTAAAGCTTTGGCCATCGACGCTGATGTCGAATGCCGGCGCGAAAAAGTTCCGGTATTTTTGCTCCAGCTGCGCGAACTCGTAAGTGGTATTGTCGAATTTGATCGTCGCCACGGTATTCTCACTCCAGCCTTGGTATAATCAGCTTGCGTCCGTAAGGCAGCTTGCGCGGATTGTCGATGCCGTTGGCTTCCGCAATCGCTCGCCAATGGCTTGCATCCTCGTACTCTTCCGCCGCCAGCATCCACAGCTGCTCGTTCTGCTTCAGCATCTTCTGCTTTGTCCTGTCCGCGCTCTGCCGGGGGACGTTCTGATATTGCTCCGTCATCGACTGCACCGCGCGAAACGTGACGTTCAGCGTGGCCCGAACGGGAATGCCGGAGTCCAGAAACATCGTAAAGCGCTGTTGAACCTTCTCCGCCACGCCCTTGAAATCGAGCGAGCCCCAGACGAATCGGCAGAGCGGAGGAGCGTGCAGATCGCGATCGACGTTCAGGAGACCGGATATTTTCCCGGTATGCGTTCTGACGTCGGCTTTTTTCTCGTATGTGTCGAAGAACAAATCCATCGTAAGCGTCGTCGCTTCTCCGCTGACGAATTGGGCAATCGGCGATTGCAGTCCGGGAATCGTCTGCCAGGCAAACTGGTTGCCCGACTGCAGCACATACTCGTTCGGATTGAACAGAACGTCAACCGATTCCTGCGAACTGCTCTTGATAATAATGATCTTCGCTTTGCTTAAAGCCAATTTACGCTCCTCCTGTCCCTCTGGCCGGCCTTCGCGGTTCGGCGTCATTTTGCCGCTTTTTATCGTTATTTCCCGGGAAAAGACGACTATTGCCGTTCCGGAACCCGGCTTCGAGCCCGGTCCGGCTTAGAAGCCGCGAAGCCGCTGTTCGAGCTTCATTCGTTTCATTAGAGATTTGTACACCTGATCGGCAATCTGATCCGGGTGCAGCTGCGGGAGCGAGCTTATCGCTTTCTGCAGCTGCTCTGCGGTGATTTCCGACGGAGCGCTTGCCGCCTCAAGGTTCGAAGTCGCCGCGTCGGACGGAACGCTCTCTCTGAGCGTGCGGCGCAGCTCCATGGATGCCGGCAGATCGTGCAGGTCGCCGCTTTCGCTCGGCGGCTTTGCTTCCGTAGCGCCGTCCCCATTCGCCGTTCGCTTCGCAAAGGACATTGGCGAAAACGAAGGTGCGTTCTCCATGTTTCCGATGTCGGCTATTCCCCCCTGATGCTGAGCAGTGTCGGAGATCGCTGGCTCGGATAACATGAACGGCCGCATCCCCTGCCGCGCTCCGAACCATCGTTCGCCCCGACCGCCAGTCTCCGAGGCTCTGACCAACAAAGTCATCGCTCCCGTTTGCCGTTCGACCCGAGCTTCCGTTGCCGGATTTCGCGAAGCTTTCCCGGCACGGCCGGTTCTTGAAGCGGCAGTCGGGAACGAGCGGTGTGCGGCGATCATCGTTGCGCTTCGCCGCTCCGGCGCCGAGCTTCGAGGCTTTCCTTCCGACCGGACGGAGGCCCCTTCCTCGCGGAGGCTTCCTCGACGCGAACCGCGATCCGGCGCCGCCAATGCCTCGCGATGAAGGAGACTTGTCATGCCAGGCCTCCGCGAGATCGCTGGCTCCCATACGGCGGTCGGGTGCGCAAGGCTATCCGTTGCCAGCTCGGACTGGCTCAACGCCAGCCGAACGGGTGCGGCAGACGGGGAATTCGCCGGGCTGCCGATATTCGCTTCGCCCGAGGCTTCATCCGCGCCCTCATCCTCGAAACCGGCGATCGGCGTAGACGATGGCCGCAGACGGCGCAGCTGCGAACGATTCGCCGCCTCCGGGGATTGAATTCCGCTCTCTCGTTTGCGCAAAGCCATCGTCACCGCAGGCAGCGCAACCGATGCATAGAGAAGCTTAGCGCCGGGCAGCCTATCCCCCCGCGTCTCCATCTGAGCCGGCATGCCCGAAGCCGCCTTGGCTGGACGTTCACCTTCCGGGGCTGCCGGTCTTTGCGCTCTCCTCGCCAGTTCCCGCAAAGCGAGCGGTTTCCACGGAGCGTGCCGCATCATTCTTGTCAGCGGGGCAGCAGATCGAAATCCATTGTTCCTCGCCATTCCCTTCGGCGAGGAGGCATCTGCCGAACGCCCGCTGACAGCCTGCCCGGTCCGAGCCCCAAGCGGTGCAATTGAAGCGTCAGGTAAGGTTGGGCCGGAGCTTTTTCCGGCAGCCTTCGTTTGTCCTGAAAGTCTGATCCGCTCGGGCTGCTCCGCAGAGACAGCCGAGGTCCGCGTTTGCTCGCGGCTCGGATGCCCCATCGCAGGCGCTCTGCGAAGAACATAGGCCGTGGGGGAGGAAGCTATGGCGCTTATCAGCTTTCCGTTCACCCAGTAGCCTGAATAGGGAATGCGGCGGGCAGATGCCGCTTCGGTTGCACTTGTTCTTCTCGCCAGCGGAGCAAGAAGGCTCGCAGCCGCCTTCGCCAATCGTCCGGCGAGGGCGCTCGTTTCGGCGGATGACGCCGCAAACGGACGGGTGATGTCCGATTGTCCGCTCGATTTCGCAATAGCCGAAGGGGCCGCACTCGTGTTCGCGCTAGTGCTGGCACTGGAACTGGAACTGGAACTGGAACTGGAACTGGAACTGGAACTGGAACTGGAACTGGCACTGAAGCTGGTGTTGGAACGATCAGATGGCAATCCGCCCGGCCGTCGGTCCTGGCGGCTTAACAGCCGTTGAGACAGCCTAAGCGAGCCGGAAACCAGCTGCAAAGCCGCCTCCGCATGCGGCAGTCGCGCAGCATCCCGCGCGACTGCCGACAGCGTATCGCGAGGAACCGCCTGCTCTAATGCCTGCTGTCTCTGCGGCTGGGAGCTGCTTCTCTTCGCCCGGGCCGGGCCTTCTCTTTCCGTGAATGCCCGATAGATCAGCAGGATGGGCGCAGGGGTTCGCGAGACGGGCGGGGATGGCTCTCTCTCCGCATGCGCGAAGGGATTCAGCAGCTTCCAGAGGCGGTGTCGGGCTTCTGCCGATATCCGCGCCACGCCTGCTGTCATCATCGCCGCTTGATCTCCCGGTTTTCCCCCGTTCTCCAGCGCCCGCTCGGCAGCTTTAGACTCCTGAACCGTTGCCGTCATTACATGCGGATTAAGCACGTGGGACAGACGAAGCCGAAGACGCCGGGAAGAAGTCGGCCACTGGAGAACAAACGCATTCTCTCCCGCCTGCGGCTCCGAATAAAACCGGGCAGCTCCGGTATATTCGCCGGCCTCGAAGGATGAAGATCGAGAAGATTCGTCGCGTCCGCCGTGAGCCTCTTCCTGCTTAGGATTGCGGACAAATCTTCCGTCGGGCCCGCGAAGCATGCCGGATGCCAGCTGCGCTGCCTCCCCTCCCTGATTCTCTCGTACGTTCTCTTGGCCGAGCTCCGTTCTGACCGAATCGGCGGCGCGGCCTGCTTGGTCAGAAGTTGGCGCTCCGCGCTGCTCCGCCGGGCTCGTCCGATTCTCGCTTACGTTCTCTTGGCCGGGCTCCATTCTGACCGGATCGGCGACGAGGCCTCCCTGGTCAGCAGCCGGCGCTCCGCGCTGCTCCGCCGGGCTCGTCCGATTCTCGCTTGCGTTCTCTTGGTAAAACTCCGCTCGGCTCGACTCGGCGGCGCGTCCTCCTTGGTCGGCCGACGCTCCACGCTGCTCCGCTGCGTTCGTCCGGTTCTCTCGTACGCTCGCTTGGCCGAGCTCCATGCCAGTCCGTCCAGACGAGCGCTCTCCTAGATCGGTCTGCGCTCCGTTAGAACTATCTGCTGCCCTTCTTTCCTCACGCATAGCCTGCGCGGACGCAGCAGGCTGTGCGGAACGGGGAAGCTCCGCCTGCTGTCTCAGCTTGCGATTAACAAATGTCACGTCCACATATACGGATGCAGAATTCGTAAGGCGCTGCCTAGAAGCGGCAGCCTGTCCGGAAGGCGAGGACGCGTTTCCCAGCCTATCGCCCTCTCTCGAGGCCTGCGGTCGAAGCGCAAGCCGCTTGACGGCTGGCGATCCAGCGAGGGTCCGCCTCCCTCTCGCAATCAGCGGCCACGAGGAGCGATTCGCCAGCTCTCGGGAGAAGGCGCTCGCGCCGCCCTGCGGCAACGGTTGGGCAATCCCGCCCGCTTCGGAAGCTGTAAAGCTTGCCCGCTCCTCCCCAATGATGCTGCCGATGACGCTCCCGGCGATGCTCCCGCTTCCGCCCCCGCCGATCTCCTCCTCGCCTTCGCGCTCCGCTTCCGTCGACCTCTTGTCTGAAGGAAGCAAGGCTCTCTTCGCCTCCGCGTTGTCGTTCATTCCCCTGACCGTCCGGGGCGTCTGGCCTGGCCGGGCTCCAGGCTTCGCCCTCGCAGCGCCTTCGGACCGCGACGGAGAAACGGAATTCTCCTCGCGTCCATAGACCGCGTCAGACAACGCCAGCTCTCTGATCTGCCGCTGCTCCAGAACGATTCTAGCTGCCTCGCGCGGCGCAATGAGCGGCTTTTGCTCCGCTCTTGCATTTCGTTCCGCGAGTCTGTCCCGCAGGACCGTCTTCTCGCTTTCTACAACCCTTACGCGTTCGACGACCCTCAGGCGCTCGACGATTTGGACGATTCGTTTCTCCTGCTGCTGCACAATTCGCTCCCGCTCCACGATGCGGTCGCGTGCCGGACGTTCCCGTTCGGGCACACGCTGCGTGTACCCTGGAAGCGGCGATTTGCTCGGGGCTTTCCCTCGTTTGTCGGCTATCGGCAGTCTCCAGATCAGAGAATGTCCGGTTGCGGAGAAGCGGCGGATGGAGGCGTATTTGCCCGCGATCTCTCCTGCAAAAAGCTCATTCGCCGATCGAATGAACTTCGCTTTTCGCATGGCTTGGCTAACGATCCCCTTCCTCATCCCGCTCCTCCTTTCCCTGCGTTAGCTTCTTTTAAGGACGAAACAACGCTTTGACTCCGTTGTGCACCAGCTCAACCGTCTCGATAGCCACTTCGCTGGACGCGGCGTTAAGGCTCGGACCGCTCCACTTCACCGGATAAGCCTCGAAGAAGTTCCAGCGGCACAGCTCCGCTCCGTTTTCCTTATATAAAATAATCGAACCGCTTTTCCGGGTCACCGTACCCTGAGAGGCTTGCGCATACCAATTCCACAGCTCCTGAGAGGACGACAATCCCCGTCTAAGCAGAATCGAGGAGTTTCTGACGCCCTTAGGCAGCCGATGAACGTAACCGTTCACGCCGCCTTCGCGAATTTCCTCGTACTCGAGCTGGGATTCCAGCCCCTGCACCTCGGAAAAACCCGCAACCAGCATGCCATCCAATTCTACGGCGAAACGGAACGCTCCGTTCACCTTATGCTTACTTGCAAATAGGGCCACGCTCCGTCGTCACCTCTTTCCGAATACGTCGAAGACGTTCTGCTTCTCCGGCTCGTCGTTCAGCTTGCGATTGATTTTCGATATTTCGTCGCACCATCTGCGGCGCTCTCGATGTTCCATGTTCATAATGTCGTCATGGGGCCAATGGAAATAATAGGCGATAAAGCCGACTTCCTCGTAGATCCGTTCTGCCGGATACGCTACGAGAGGCCCTCCGTTACGGATAAAAAATCGACTTCCACCTCGTACTCATGCTCGCATTTCGGACAGGCCGTGTTCAGCTTGGGCAAGCCGATATCGTTGATCTGCCGATACAAGCTTTGCAGGTAGGCAAGATCGGCGGTGAACAGCTTCTCGATCGTTTTCGTATCGACATGCTTGATATCGCCTAATCGCGTAATGACGCGAGCCAGTAAAATTATCGTCAAATAGCTCTGATTCTGCTGCACCCGCGGGTCTCTCATCGGCAATATTTCGTCCGCTGCCGTTGCAAGGCGCATAACGCCCCGCTTATGAAGCGTTCCGCTGTCGTCCACGTACCCGCGCGGAAGCTCGAATTCGTACTCGGTTTGAAAAGCCATATCGCTGTCCCTCCTCGCTTTAACAAATCGCAACTGATCTTGTAAAAAAGGAAAACAAGAGAGAGGGCCTCCCTTGTTGATAATCCTTTATTCCATCCGCCCGCAGGCTTCCGGCGTTCGAGCGCCCCGTCGCCGCTTCCTTCTCTGCAAGCGCAGCCGGGCCGCGGGAGGGGCTTGTTTCGAACGTTTCATCTTCGGGTAATTCGATTATGCAGTGCGAGTCATACCTTCGTGGGCAAGCTCAAGCAGCTCGATGGCGACTTCCGAGCCCGATCCGTTGAAGGATGGAGCCGTATAGCGCACCGGCCAGGCTTCGATAACCTGCCAGGTGGCGACATCTCCGCCTTCCTCGTCGATGGCGATAATCGTAACGGTTTTGCGCTCGACCGTTCCGTTTATGCACTCCTGAACCCATTCATAGAGTTCCATCGATTCCGTGGAGCCCCATTTGAGTGTGATATTGCCGTAGCGGGCAAGGCCCGGCAGCTTGCGGGTGGTAATGACTTCATTGCCCTCCCGATATTGTACGACATCGAAGGAAGCGTCGAATCCCGCAACCTCGCTGAATCCCGCTTGCTCCAATCCTTCAATCTCCACGCGGAATCTAAAATTGCGGTACGGATCATTACGTTCTCCTGGCATGGCTATCCCCTTCCGTTCAAATTAAATATCGGCTTATTCGGATCCGGTTTTCTGAGTAATGCGGAAGACGACGAACTCGGCAGGTTTCACGGGAGCTACGCCGATCACGCAGATCAGCCGTCCGTTATCGATGTCGTCCTGCGTCATTGTGCTGCGGCCGATATCGATGTAGAACGCCTCGGAGGCGCTGCTGCCCATCAAAGCCCCGTCTCTCCAGATACGCGTCAGGAAAGCGTCGATCGTCCGCTGCACGCGGGCCCAGAGCTGTTCGTTGTTCGGCTCGAACACAACCCAGTTGGTTCCGCCCTTGATCGATTCTTCGAGGAAAATGAAGAGCCTTCTCACGTTGACGTATTTCCACAGCGTATTGGAGGATGCCGTTCTCGCTCCCCATACGCGAATGCCTTGGCCCGTAAACGAACGGATCAGGTTCACGCCGACCGGATTGAGAATGTCTTGCTCGCCCTTGTTGTATTGAACGTCAAGGCCGACTACGCCGCGAAGCACTTCGTTGGCAGGCGCCTTCTGAACGCCGCGCGTCGTGTCCGAACGGGAGTAGATGCCCGCGATCGTACCGGATGGAGGAACAAAGATGTTTCTCTTATCCAGCGGATCGAATACGGACAGCCATGGGTTGTACAGCGCGCAATAGCTGGAGTCGAACAGGTTGCGGTGCGTCATGACGTCCGCTACCTTCGTCTTCTCGCGCGGAATGTCCAATATCGCGAAGCGGCTGCCCAGATTCTCGCAATGAGCGACCAGCGACAGCTGCACGTTCGCGTCCGTTACGCCCGGAATGGCCATGATGCTGACCACGTCGTTATCGATGAATGCTTGAATGCCCGTGCGACGGCCCGGTCCGCGATCTTCGCCGATGAAATCGGAAGCGGCAATTCCCGATACGGAACCGTCCGTACCGCCAGCCAGCACGAATTCTACCTTTCCTGCAGGCCCTGCGCCCGATACCGTCTCGAACGGGTGCGTCGCGTCCGTAGACAGCACCAGCGCGCGAATGTTGACGAGATTGGAGCGTCCCGCCGCCTTTTCGATAAAGGTCGGAGCTTCCGGGTTCAAGGAAACCTTCTCGAAGCTTTCCACCTCATCGTGATAGACGACGTGCAGGGAAAATTCGCAAGTCGACAAAATCTTCGTAGGCAGCAGCGCATCGTCGACGACTTCGCCCGTCAGCTCTTCCGCCAACTCGATCACGTTGCCCTGTACGCTGACAACGCGGTTATACTGCGTCTCGCCGCCGTCATTGTAAGCCACGACGTCGCCCGCATAGAAGCCTCCCGCATTTTTGACGCGATAACGCTTCTCCGTAACCTCGTAAATCTGGGTTTTCGCTTTGCTCGCATCGGTAATGACAACCTTTACGAGATTGCCCCAAGCTCCGGGGTTTTTGGTCGTAATGCTAAGCTTCTGCGATACGGAATCCGTATTCGCCGCCGCTTTCGCGTCGGAAGGCGCTACGCGCATGACGTAGCAGCGGGAACCGCCATTCGTGAAGAATTGGTCTACCGCATAAGCCAGATAACGGTAGCTGCCGAAGGCGCTCTCCGACAAGTAGGAACCGAAGTTCCGTTGGAAATCGGCGGGGCTTGTGATCAGCAGCGGCAAACCTTCAACCGCTCCCCGCTGCGCGAGACCGATAAAGCCGGCGGTGCTCGTACTTACGCCGTCAAGCGGCTTCGAGCCGCTTTCAAACTCCTCCACGTATAC
Organism: Cohnella boryungensis; assembly: GCF_042651945.1. Classification (NCBI taxonomy): domain Bacteria; kingdom Bacillati; phylum Bacillota; class Bacilli; order Caryophanales; family Paenibacillaceae; genus Cohnella; species Cohnella boryungensis. The sequence continues at coordinate 23,864 of NZ_JBHSED010000026.1, forward strand.
CCCAGGCGATAAATACTCTGCCATGTTCCCCGGTTTCTCCCTCATACGATATGTAAGTTACATTGTCTTGCTGCTCGTATTGGGAAAACCAGTTCCTCCTCTCTACATATGGGTTTATCTAATCGTTAACCGAATACGTTCCGCCTGTCGGCATTCGCCCGGTCAACGCCACACACTTAGGTACGATTGACAACGGCGGCGGGCAATCGAACGACGCGTCCGCCCTCTATCTGCCAAACGACCCTGCTGCTCTTGCCGCCTGCGAAGATATCGGCCACAATCCGGCAATTCTGAGGCAGAAGCCCCCTGAAGGGCAGCACAACCGTTCCGGTTGCGTCGCTAACGGTCTGCGCGGCCGCCAGCAGCTTCGCTCCTCGGCTCCATTTGCCGCCGAGAGGCTTATCCAGCGCATACACGGAAGCCTGCTCCGTCCAGTCCGCGATGCGATGCCACTCGAGCTCCGCTCCGTCCTTGCTCTCCCTGTCGCGCAGAACGAAAGCGTCCCCGGGAGAAAGCTTGCCGTTGGCGGGCGACACCTTCACCAGCGGCGATTCCTCCTCGCCGCCCTTATCCTCGGCCAACCGTCCTCTGACCGCCATTTCGTCATCCGCGTAAGCGAATACCGGCACCCCGGCAAGCGGCAATCCCGCTGCATCCCGGAGATCGACGATGACTCCCGTTGCGGCAGGCGGAGGCGCATATACCCGATTCGGATACAGGCTCACCGTCACGACCGGAGGCGATCCCCTATCGGCGGGCAACAAAATCTCCTTGCGCACCTCCATGAAAATCGGAGAGGAGATTCGGAGCGTGCACCTATCGTTCGGGACATCCAGAAAAACATAGCTGCCGTCCGAAGCGCGAATGGGCTTTCGATCCGTTTCCTCCAGCCAGATCTGCACGGCAGAGGGACCAGGCACCGCGCCGTTCCACACATCGATCGGTCTAACCGCCAGCGAGCAGCGGGTCACGAACGTTCTCTCCGCCCGTTCCATCCGGTCTAGCCTCCCTTGTCCCGCAACGTAAATTTGCGTTCCAGAACCCGGGCTCCCGGCTTCACGCGATTGGACTCCAGCAGAACGGGGCCGACCCGATAGGCCAGGGAAAGCTTGTACGGGGTGTCTCCGAAATGCCACAGCTGGGCCAACTGCTCGGTGCTCAGATTTTCCGAGGTGATGCGCAGCTCTTCCTCATTCTCCGCCAGCGTGCCTTCCAAATAAGGACTGCGCAAAACCGAATTGTCGTACAGCACCTGCATCGCCCGCCCCAGAATACGATGCTCGTCCAGAATTCGCGTGTGCAAATCCGCGGAAGAATGCGCTGTCAACAGGTAGTGCAGATCGACGGCCAGCGGCGGGTATCGGAGCACACCGCCTTGCGGAAGCAATTCGTTGCGTCTTGCCTCGCCGTTCTCCCGAACGCTGTACAAGTAGAGCGTAAGCGCCAGATCGCCTTTGTCGACGGGCGAAGCGACCCCGATCATATCCGGCCGGGGGACAGGGTCCGGAGCCAGCTGCTCGCGAAGCAGCTTCAGCAGACTGGAGCCGACATCCGCGATTACGGTATAACCCCCGATAGGAGCCCCTCCTTCCCCTCACATGCAAAAACTGATAAATTTCTAAAAAATTCTACATTCGGTTTCTATTATAACGGGAAAATTAGGAGGTGACTATCCAAATATTTCTCTTTCTTCATCGGAATACGGAGAAAAATTTTCTTTTACGAGAATCTTCCCCATTTTTCGCAGCTCCTGCTTCGCCGCGCGGACGAAATGCTCCATTCCGATCGGCTTCAGGTCCCCCGCAGCCAGGAATGCGGCCGCCAGCACGATGTTTTTGATATATCCCCCGGACACCTCCAGCCGCGAGGCCAAAAAGGCCAAATCCAGGCTGTCCGACAGCGGAGCTTGCGGAGGCAGATGCGCGCGGAATATCAGTTCCCGCTCCGCCGCTCCCGGAAAAGGAAACTTGACGATAAAGCTCATCCGCCGGATCAACGCTTCGTCCAGATTCTGCAGCAGGTTGGTCGCCAGGATCGACACCCCGTCGTACGCCTCGATTCGCTGCAGCAGATAAGCCGCCTCCAGATTGGCATACTTGTCGTGGGCGTCCTTGACCTCCGTTCGCTTGCCGAACAAGGCATCGCCCTCGTCGAAGAACAGAATCGCGCCGCTGTTCTCCGCTTCGGTGAACAGCTCGCTCAGCCGCTGCTCGGTTTCGCCGATATACTTGCTGACGATTCGGGACAGATCGATCCGATAGAGCTCCAGGCCAAGCTCTCCCGCGATGATCTCCGCCGCCATCGTCTTCCCCGTTCCCGGCAGTCCCGCGAAAAGCAGGCTGAGCCCCTTGCCGTAAGGAAGCTTCCTTCCGAAGCCCCAGCGTTCGTAGACCGTCTCGCGATGCACGAACCGATTGCAGGCTTCGCGAATGAGCGAGTACGGCTCTTCGGCCAGCACCAGGTCCTCCCATGTCCTCGCCGGAACGATCCGATCCGCGAGCTGCGCCAGCCGATGCCTGAACTGCGACCGGCTGGCGGCTTCGATCTCCGCGCGCTCCGGAAGCTCCGAGCCCCGGCCGACAGCCAAAGCCGTCGCTTGCCGCCAAGCGCTCTTGATTTGCCCGGGAGTAAATCGGTACTTGTCCGCCAGCTCCCGCCACGTCGCGCTATCGTACCGCTTCGCCGATTCGCCCGCTTCGGCCGTCCAGAACGCTTCCCTCAAGGAGGCGGCAGGGATGCCGATTTCTCCATATAGCCACCCGATCTGCAGAGGCATAGGAAGCTCCGAGGGCTGCCGCAGGAGCGAGGAGGTCCAGCAGATCAGCGGTCTGGCCGCAAAGCGAACATATTGATTCAAAGCCGCGGTCAACGCTTCAAGGTGAACGACCGTAGAGCCCGCAACGGCGTGCTCCTCCCGGAAGCAGACGGCGGCGTCGGTCAGCGCCGCTTCGCGCACGATGCGGGACAAAGCGGCGGCCGCCCGATCGGCCTCGTGGGGCAGAGCCCGCAGCTGGACGACCAGCAGGCGTTGATGGCGAGCCGCGGCGAGATGTCTGAGCCGCAGCCTTTTCCCTCCGCCGCTCGGTCCGGACAGATGAAGGTACGGCACGTTCTCCCCGCCGAGAGGATTTGCGGAAGCGGTGGATTCGGCCGCCAGCCCTTCCGAGGACAGCAGGAACGGATCGTCCGGCGACAGCGAGGGAAGCTCCGCCGGGTCGACCGGCTCATACGCATCGACGATGCCTCGAAGACGTCCATCCAACGCCTCGGTCTGCAGCAGGTAGCTGACCGTGCGCTCGTCCAGGCGCATGGCTGTCTTCAGCCGCGGACGGGTAGACCCGCCCGCGCTTCCGCCGTAATGCTCCTCCGGCTCCAGCAGCAGGCTGCGCAGCGTTCCTCCGCCGCCAAGCAGCGCTCCCGCCGCGGCCTGCTCTCCGATGGCATCGCAAAGAAGCCGAAACGCCAAATCCGGCGTCGGAGCTTTGCAGGTTACGTCATCGTTGAAGTACGCATACCATTTCTCGAATTTGCGGCTCATCTCCGCCGCAAGCCCCATCACGATAAAGCGCCGCTCCCATACGGTAAGCCCCAGCCGCATGCACAGCCGCATCAGGGGAAGCTCGACGCCCGACGCCATCGCGGCTCTTGCGGAACGGGTAATCTCATACTCGCGCCCCAGCCGATCCTCCACATACAGCTGCCAGTCTTCCAGAGGCGACTCGTCCTCCTGCTCGACCGATTCGAACAGCTCCTCCGCCGTCACGACGAGCCCCCTTGGGCCGATAAGCGGCTGGGCGAACGGATTGCCCCCGCCCAGCTCAAGAAGCTTCAGCAGCCCCGCCTCAAGCCAGGCAAGCTCGGCGCGCAGATGCTCCTGCGCATCCCGATACGGTTCAACGTGTTGTGCCAAGTGTTACAACTCCTCTTCGCATTTAACGCCTCTGCAAGGTCAGCACGGCAATGTCATCGGATTGCGGGGCCCCGTCCGCGAACATGAATACGTGCATGAGCAAGGCATCGATCGTCTCCGCGCTGGACATCCCCGCCGTCATTCCGAGAAACTCATGCAGCCTCTCCGGCGAATATTGCTCCTGATTCACGTTCTCCGCCTCCGTAATCCCGTCCGTATACAGAATCAGCCTGTCCCCGTGTCCCAAGGCCATGTGTCCGTCATGGTAGACCGAATCCTCCATGGCCGCAAGCGGCAAGCTTTTCTTCAGCTTGATCGGCTCGATTCGGCCGTCCGCCCGGACGATATAAGGCGTGCAGTGTCCCCCCTCGCTCATGACCAGCTCTCCCGTCGAGCAGGTATAGACGCCGCACACGATCGTAGCGAACACCAGCGGGTTGTCGCGAGCCAGCTCGTCGTTGACCATCGTCAACAGCTCTCCCGGAGACAGACCGGGCTCCATCTTGCCCTTCAGCAGCGTCAGTGTGACCGCCATGAACAGCGCTGCGGGAATTCCCTTGTCCGAAACGTCGCCCAGCGCGAAAAAAAGATGGTCGTCGTCGATCTTATAGAAGTTGTAGAAATCGCCGCCGACCTCCTTGGCGGATTTAAGCAGCGCGCAGACGTCATAGGGCTCGTGCAAGGAAGGCATCGTGCGCGGCAAAAAGCTCATCTGAATCGTTCCGGCGACCTGCAGCTCGCTTTCGAGCCGCTCCTTGATCGCGGTCGTCATCTGCAGCGCTTCCAGCGAATCCTCCACTTGGGTATACAGTCTGGCATTCTCCAGGGCGACGGCCATCGGCTGCGCCACCTTCTCCAGCAAGAGACGGTCGCTTTTCGTAAATTTGCGGCCGCCTTTCTTGTTAATTACCTGCAGCACGCCTTCAATTCTCTGGCCGTTCATAATCGGGACCGTCAGCAGATTGCGGGTTTCGAAGCCGGTCCGTTGGGCGACGCGGCCCGACCACCGGGGGTCGGACTTCGTATCGTTCACGATCAGGCTCTGTCCGCTGCCGGCGACGTGGCCGGCGATGCCTTCGCCGGGGTTGAGCCTGATTTCCTTGACCTCCGAGCCTTTGTCCCCGAGCGCCAGCTCGAAGATCAGCTCGTTGGTATCCGGGTCCAGCAGCAGCACGGACGCCGCCTCGACCGGCAGCACGCTTTTCGCCGTATTCATAATCAATTCCAATTGCTCCTGCCGCTTCAGCGTCGAATTGAGCTGCATGCTGATCTCGAACAAGGCTTTCATTCGCCGCACCCGCATCTGCAGAGACGCATAGAGCGCTCCGGCCCCGACTACGGCGCCGGAGACGAGCCCGATCGCCAAGCCTGTCCATTGTCCATCCATCGTCCTCACCTGCCTTTGCTAGCCGCCATTCTCATTCACGCTTACGCCTGCATAAGCTTGAGCGCCTCTTCCGTCGACGCCGCCGTTTCCAGAATGCTGAGAAAGCCCGACATCTCGAATACGTCTCTCACCTGGTCGTTCATACTGGCGCATATCAGCCGTCCTTGCACGCTTTTGACCTTCTTGGCCGCCACCAGCACGACGCGGAGCCCCGCGCTGCTGATGTACTGCATGGCCGCAAAATCGAATACGAACCGTGCGTGCCCTTGCCCCGCCAGCGTTTGAAAAGAAGCCTCCGCCGTCTGCGCGTGCTGACCGTCCAGACGCCCCTCGAAGCTCATTATCATCGCGCCTTCGGCCTGCCTTGATACGATAATCATCTGAATGTCCTCCCTTTGCCGCAGAGCCGCCTTTACCTATTGATAGTCAGGCGCTCCAATGCGTTATATCGTTTTGCGAAGAATAATCCGATTTCCTGTATCCGTGCGCTCATAGACCATCTCGTTCATCCTTCGTTTCGCGAAAAAAATGCCGAGACCGCCGATCATGCGCTCCTCGACTCCAAGAGTCGTATCCGGCTCTTCCTGCTCCAGAGGATTGAAAGGAATGCCTTCGTCCTCCAGCCGAATTTCGACTCCTTCCGGGTCTGTCCTTACGGACAGCTTAATCGAATGATGTCCGCCTTGCGGAAATCCGTAGGAGATCGTGTTGGTAAGCAGTTCCTCGCAAGACAGCGTCACGTCGAACCTAAGTCGTTCGGACCAATTGGCGCGCATGCCGATTTCTTCAAAGAAGCCGTGCAGCCGCTCCAGCTCGTCCATTCGGTTGGCCAGCTCCATTGCGGCAACCTCCGTACGACCCTTTTCCCGCTCCGTGCTCATACGTCCTCCGCCCCATTTCGCCGACGTTCGAGTTTTTTCTGCCACGAATATCATAACATACGGCTCTGGTATTTTAATGCAGTTTTTTGACAGATTACGAGACTTGATCCCCGATGCAAGCAATAACGATTTCGGCGTCCTCTTACAGCCGGAGTAGCTTAGTGAAGACGATACAGGGAAGAATAAGCGTAAAACTCACAAAGCCTGAATCGTTGAAAAAGGAGCCGCCTCCCGGCAAGCTCCCTGTTACGACGGTCCTATTTATCTTGCATGCGCGTTAAGCTCCCCCGGACTTCCGCCCTACTTGGGCGGCCGGACTCTGCGGGTCGCTTCGGCTTCGAGCGGATTATCCGGCCAGTAATGCTTCGGATAGCGGCCCTTCAGATCCTTGCGAACCTCGAAGTAAGCCTCCCGCCAGAAGCTGGCCAAATCCCGCGTGACCTGAACGGGACGCTGTGCCGGGGAGAGCAGATGAAGCGTCAGCGGAACGCGGCCGCCCGCGATTCGGGGCGTCTCCGGCAGGCCGAACAGCTCCTGAAGACGAACGGCCGCGAACGGGGCGTCGAGATCGCCATAGTCGATCGGGATGCGGGAGCCGCTCGGCACCGTCCAGTGCGTCGGAGCTTCGGCGTCCAATCTCCTCTGCCGATCCCAGGGCAGCATCGACTCCAATATTTCCTTTAAGTTCAGCTTCTGGAGATCAGCCCGGCTCTTCATGCCCTCCGCATAGCCTCCGAGCCAATCCTCCAGCGAAGCCAGCAGCGCCGGGTCCGACAGGTCCGGCCAGCTCTCGTCGTGCCGACGCGCGAACGCGACGCGCTGCTGGAATTGGCGCGAGGCCTTCGTCCACGGAAGCAGCTCCAGCCCTTCCGTGCGGATGCCATCGATCAAAGCCTCCAGCAGCCGATCCGACGCGATCCGTCCCAGCGGTCGTTCCTCGATCATCAGAGCGCCCAGTCTCTTGCGCTCCCTTCCTCGCACGGACTTCGACTCGCTGTCCCAGCTGACCTCGGCTTCGCGGCTAATCCGATCGGCCAAATGGACGGCGAGCCGCTCGAAGGACAGCGGCGCGGCCAGGCGGATACGGCTGTCGGCGCCGGCGTCGTCCACGTCCGCAACGACGATCCACGGCTCCCGCGCCAACGCCTGGCCGGAAGCGAACGCCGCTCCCCTGCCCCCGCTCAGCAAATATTTCCCGCTGTCCCGCTGGCGTCCAATCCGATCCGGATAGGCAAAGGCCAGAAGCAATCCGCAGTCCGACGGAGTCGAGCCGTCGCTCCCGTCAGCCGATGCCGATGCCGACGCCTCGATGCCGAGCTCCCGCCGCAGGCGTCTGGCTTCCTCGGCCAGCCGCCTGCGGGCTCCTTCGTCGACGGCATACGCTCCGAACCCGGACAGCGCCTCGACTCTCGCCCGCAAATCCGCGGAAGCCTGACCTCCCGAATTTCGCAGAATATCCCGCTCGCCAAGAAGCACGGCGATATCGCAGGCAAGTCGGCCGAGACCGAGTGGCAATGCGCGCAGAAGCATATGGGCGGTCCGGGGATGCTTGCCCAGCTCCGCCAGCTTCCGGCCATGCTCGGTGACCTTCTGACCGCTATCCTCCAAAGCTCCGAGCTGCACCAGCAGCTCGCGCGCCTGCTGCAGCGCCGGAGCGGGCGGAGCGTCCAACCAGGCGAGCTCGTTCGGCTCGCGCACGCCCCAGACGGACAGCTCCAGCAGCAGCGGCGTCAGGTCTGCCTCCAGTATCTCCGGCGTACTGCGAACGGACAGCGCCGACTGCTGCTCTTGACTCCATAACCGATAGCATGTACCCGGCCCCAATCTCCCCGCGCGCCCCCGGCGCTGATCGGCGGAAGCCGCGGAGACCGCGACCGTATCCAGTCGGGACATCCCCGTCCGCGGAGAGAACCGGGACACTCGCATCAGGCCGCTGTCGACGACGACTGTCACGCCTTCCACCGTCAAGCTGGTCTCCGCCACGGAAGTGGCCAGCACGATCTTGCGTTCTCCTGCCGGCAAGACGGCCAGCGCGCCATCCTGCTCCTCGGAGGTCAGCCCGCCATGCAGAGCCCGAATGGAGATACGGCCTTCCGCAAGCCTCCCCCTCGCCCGCAAGCGGGCCTCAACCTCGCGAATCTCGCCGACGCCCGGAAGGAAGGCCAGCACGTCTCCTTCATCGCTGAGCGTCGCGTCCTCAATCGCGCGGGCAACCGCTTCCGCTATGTCCATGCTTGCCGCTCTCGGCCGATAGATCGTTTCGACCGGGTAGCTGCGGCCCTCGCTTCTCACAACAGGCGCCCGCCCCAACAGCTCGGAGACAGGCTCCGCCTCCAGGGTCGCGCTCATGACCAGCAGCCTCAGATCGTCCCTCAGCAATGACCGGGACTGCAAGCATAGCGCAAGGCCGAGGTCCGCTTGCAGACTTCTCTCGTGATATTCGTCGAAAATGACAAGTCCGATCCCTTCAAGCGCGGGATCGGCTTGCAGCATGCGCGTCAAGACGCCTTCCGTGACGACCTCGATTCGGGTGCGGGGACCCGCTCTGGTGTCCATCTTCACCCGATAGCCGACAGTCTGACCTACCTGCTCCCCTAGCTCCTTGGCCATGAACCCGGCCGAGCTTCGCGCCGCGAGCCTGCGCGGCTCAAGCATGACGATCTTCTGCCCCTTCAGCCAAGGCTCCTCCATCAGAGCGACGGGCACGCGGGTTGTCTTGCCCGCTCCCGGCTCCGCGATCAGCACCGCGCTGCCTCCCCCGGCAAGCGCTTGCTTTAATTCCGGTATTGCCGAATCTATAGGTAATGGCACATAAGACCGAGACATGGCGTCCTGAAGCTCCTTCCGCTCAACGAAGAGCTGAATCTCTATCGTTGAACAGCTTACCATTTTCCGCAGCGGCTTGAAACCGTCTCTGCCGAGCCTTAAGCCCGGTTTCTACCCTGTCCAAACCTTGAAGCGCGAACATCTCGCCTGCAGTTCCCCCGCCTCCTTGCGCCGACCCTCACTCCGGGAACCGTCACGATTCCGGCCGACTTGATCTCGTTCTCGACGGAGTAAGACACGACTGTCATGCTGCGACTTGTGCATGACCGTTATCCCTTTCCAACAGGAAATAATATACCCTACGTCAAGCCAGCGGAGTTGCCGGATTTGCTCCCGCTACTCGGCGAAGGCTTTCGATTAAACGGATCAGCCTTTGGGCTGGCCGAATCAGGGGAAAAGCTTAATCTTTCATCGCCAACCGCCGATTGCATGTTGTCGCTTGGTGCAGTACAATGAACGTATCTCATGAAAATATTTTTCTTAATAATGACCATTAATAAGAAATTAATTTTCTAGAAAAAGGGGTTTGCCATGAGCATTCTGAACGCCCTTCAGGAAAAATGGGACAGCCTGCACCAGAAGGAGCGGGCGCTGGCCGACTTTCTGCTCCAGCATCCCCAGGAAGCCGCGCAAATGACGATTACGGAGCTGGCCGCCCGTTCGGGAAGCAGCCCGGCGACAATCTCGCGCTTCTGCAAAACGTTTCATTCGAACAATTTTCCCGATTTCAAACGGAAGCTGGCCACCGAGCTCGTACAACAAACGTCCACCCCGAACCAGTACCAGGATATCGTCGCAGGCAATCCGCTTCACGAGATCGTATCCGGCATTACGGCCAATCATCTGAGATCGATTACCGATACGACGCAGGTGCTCGATCTCGCCCAGCTCCGCCTGGCGATCGAAGCGCTGCATCAAGCTTCGCGCATCGATCTGTACGGCTCGGCAACGTCCGGCATCGTCGCCCAGGATTTCTTCCAGAAGCTCGTCCGTATCGGCAAAGCCGCTGCGGCCTTCTCCGATCACCACCTGCAGCTCACCTCCTCGGCGTCGTTGACGCCGCAGGACGTAGCCGTAGGCATCTCTTATTCCGGCGAGACGCCGGAAACGATAGACGCGCTGCGCAGCGCCGCCGAACGGGGAGCCACCACGCTATCCATCACGCGCTTCGGAACGAATACGCTGGCGGAGCAGGCCTCCATCAAGCTGTTTACCTCCTCGGCGGAGGTCGGGATGCGGCGCGGGGACATGGCGTCACGGATGGCGACGCTGCACGTCGTCGACATTCTATTCACGGGATTGGTCAGCGAGCACTTCGAGCATTACGTTCCGCGCCTGGAGCATTCCTTTCAGACAGTCAAGCGTTACACAACAGGCAAAGAGGAGAGAAAAACGAAATGAACATTTTGACATTCGACAGCGACGAGAAGCTCAACGAAGCCGCCGCCAACATTATCATCGGTCAGATTCAGACCATCCCGCGCGCGGTGCTCGGGTTGGCGACAGGGGGAACTCCTGTCGGCATCTATAAGGAAATCGTGCGCGATTACCGGCGGGGAATGTTCAGCTTCCGCAATGTCACGACGTTTAACCTTGACGAATACGTCAATCTCCCGGCGGATCACCCGGAAAGCTACCATTCTTATATGAACGCTCATTTGTTCTCCCATATCGACCTTCCGGCCTCGCAGCGCCATATTCCGAACGGCAACGCCTCCGATCTCGCCGCCGAATGCAGCCGCTACGACGAAGCGATCGAGCTGTCCGGCCAGATCGACCTGCAGTTGCTCGGCCTTGGGCATAACGGCCATATCGGCTTTAACGAGCCTGCCCACGCGCTGATTAAAGGCACTCACATCGTAGACCTGGCCGAGACCACGCTGGAGGCGAACGCCCGCTTCTTCGCCTCTGTCGACGAAGTGCCCAAGCAAGCTCTGACGATGGGCGTCGGAACGATCCTGAAGGCAAAAAAAATATTGCTTGTCGTCAAGGGCGCGGACAAGGCGGACATTATCCGCCAGGCCCTGCAAGGACCAATTACGACCGATGTCCCGGCTTCTTTGCTGCAGACGCATCCGAACCTCATCGTGCTGCTCGACGATGCGGCCGCAGGTAAGCTGTCATGAGCGAGAGCCTTAGAGAATGCTGCGTCGTCAACGCCCGCGTCATTACTCCTCAGGGGATCATCGACAACGGGTTTGTCTATGTCAAGGACGGAAAAATCGCCGCCATCGGCGAAGCCGCCGAGCTTGCCGGGCAAGCTGCCGCAGCCGACAGACACGACGCGAACGGAAGCTGGCTCATTCCCGGCTTCGTCGATGTGCATGTACACGGAGGCGCGAACCATGACTTCATGGATGCGGACGAGGACGGCATTCGGGCAATTACCCGCTTCCATGCCGCCAATGGAACGACCAGCATGCTGGCGACGACGCTTACGGCGTCGCGCGAGGATCTGACAGCCGTGCTTGGTCGCGTCGCCGAATTCATGGCCAAGCCGATGCCCTACGCTCAGCTCGTAGGCGTTCATCTGGAGGGCCCGTTCGTGAACGCCAAGTGGAAGGGCGCGCAAAATCCCGCCTACATCCTTCCGCCGCAGCCTGAATGGCTGGAGGAGTGGGTTCGCAGCTTCCCCGGCATCATCAAAATCCAGACCCTCGCTCCGGAGGTCGAAGGCTCGCTCGACTACATCGAGAAGCTCGCCAGCAACGGCATCGTCCCCAGCTGCGGCCATACCGATGCGACCTACGAGCAGATCGTCGCCGCCGCGGACCGCGGCCTGCGGCATGCCGTGCATACCTTTAACGCGATGACTCCGCTCCACCACCGCCAGCCCGGAACCGTCGGCGCCGTATTGACGGATGATCGCATAACGGCCGAGGTGATCGCGGACGGACACCATGTTCATCCGGCGGGAGTCAAGCTCATTACGCTTGCCAAGGGCACGCATAACGTCATTCTCGTTACCGATGCGATGGCTGCCGCGGGAATGCCGGATGGGGACTACGATCTCGGAGGGCTTCCCGTCCATATGAAATGCGGCGTCGCCCGGCTGAAGGAGAACGACAGCCTGGCCGGCAGTACGTTAACGATGATCGGCGCCGTGCGTTATTTGGTTAAAGAGATCGGCGTAACTCTCGTTGAAGCCAGCCGCATGGCCAGCGCCAACGCTGCCCGGCAGCTTGGTCTGGATCGCGAGATCGGGACGCTGGAGGTCGGCAAAAAAGCGGATTTTCTGTTGCTGGACGCCGCGCTCGAGCTGCAATCGACGTGGATCGGCGGACACCGGATAATCGATTGACATCCTGCCAAGCTCTATCGCTTGGCATCTGCGCTCCCATCGCCGCATTTTGCGGCTTGGGGGCTTTTTGCTTGTCTCCCCAAGCAAAACCGACTTCGTCGTCCTTCTAAGACGCATGAAGTCGATTTATTGGAAAATTAGAAGCCAAACTCAAGGTTAATCTCCATTCTCGCAGTACGTCAGTCCGACAAGCTCTGCATCGTCGCCGGTACCGCTTGCTCGCCCGCTGCCGACAGACGCTGCTGCACCAGGATGCCGAGCTCCTCCGAGCTGTCCCAGATGAGCGGACGGATCGCGCGCGTCTGCAGCGGACGATCCTCTAGCACGCTGCGGCGGATCGTCCAGAGCACCGGGATGTCCAGTCCGACCGCATAGCCTCCGGCATAGTACACTTCTGCAGAAGTGATGCTCAGATCGGCGATCACCAGCTTGCTGTCCGCCAGGCGGGCGATCGAGCGGTCCGTCTTGTCCGGCGTCCGGCAGTTGAACAAGTCGGGCAGATAGCCGCACTGCTCGAGCTTGGGCAAGACATGCTGCACCCACTCCCCATGCAACGCTTCATCGTACGGCAGCACTACGCTGCACGGCTTAAGCTTGCGGCCTCCGGACAGCTCCACCGCCTCGCGCCAGCCTTGCTCGGTCAGACGGAAGCTGTGTCCTTCGCGGATCAGCGAGCCTTCCTCCTTCAGCTTCTCGATCAGATAGACCATCTCTTGAAGATTGTTGGAGTACGTCAGATTGTAGCTTCCCGCCAGCTTGCCGATGATGACGGGATCGCCCGGAGCGCTCGCATGACGATACAGATACTGCAGCAGCCGTCCGCCCTTCTCCTCGATCGTCGCCGGAATGCGCGGCGAGCTCCCGATCGCCATCACCTCGTCGCCGTTCAGCGACACGGCCTCTCCGCAGTCGGTCAGCTCGCGAATGTAGCCGGATACCTGCGGGAACAGCCGCCGCTTCTCCTGATAAGAGAGTCGGCTCAGCGCCTCGCCGCTGTCGGCATGCAGCTGATAGTAGCTCTGGGGCGCGCAGTTGCAGCCCTGGTATCGTTCGTACGCGCCCTTTTTCTCTGCGGTCGCCACCTCGTCGCAAAATAGACATCGCTTCTTGTCCATCGCCATTCACCCTTTCGATGCAACCTCTTCGCACATCTTAGCGGATATCGCAGAGGCTCCGCGATTAATAAATTCTCATGCGGCTTAACTTTCTCTCAGATTGCAGTCGATCGCAGGCCTCTGTCAAACTTCTGAGAAAATGTCATCTTAACTCGTCCGAGAAAATGTCATCTTCAAGTGGTGCCGAGGCGATTCACCAAAGCGCATCGACATAGCGATTATGTTGAGAATACAGGACGCCATGGGAATTGCCCTTGCTTGTGGTATGCTGGATACCTGCTCCGTGCTGGCCGTTAGTTCGACTTTGCAGCACTACTCTTCTCCTCACCTGCTCCGGGCTGGTCGTTAGTTCGACTTTGCAGCACTACTCTGCGCCTCACCTGCTCCGGGCTGGTCGCTAGTTCGACTTTGCAGCACTACTCTTCTCCTCACCGGTAGCGTCAAGTAGTTTGTGTAGTAGGTTTTTCCATCGGGACGATGGAAGACTATTTATGGTTTTAGTGTTGTTGGAGGAGTTTATTTTCGGCTGTACCGTTCGTTGTACATCTTCTCAAACGCCGCCTTCGTATCTGTATCCACGAAGCCCCTAATCGCTCTGCCGCACCATTTCT
>NZ_JBHSED010000027.1:0-1556 GCF_042651945.1 Cohnella boryungensis
CTGGCTCAAACCACCATGGCCTAGAGGCCACCACCATGAATGAAAATGTACTAGGCCTGTGAATCTGTGTACTCCATAATGGAGTTGCAGGTCACAGGCCGTTACTTTTTTGGTAGGACATACTCTGGGGCTCAAACCGGCCGACTGTATCCCACGAGCACCGCCAATTGTGCCAGGAGCACGTGTATAAAAATTCTTTTACGCTGAGGATACATGACCTGCTTATCTCTATAGGATGAGGTGATGGGGATGGAGGCGATTTTAGAACGCTGTGCAGGGCTAGATGTTCATCAGGAGACCGTCGTGGCATGTGTTCTTTACGGTGATTTAGAGCGTAAGCCAAAACAGGAGATCCGCACTTTCTCTACGACGACTAAGGGACTATTGGCTCTTCATGATTGGTTATGCGGATGGGAGTGCACACATATCGCCATGGAAAGTACAGGCGTGTACTGGAAGCCGATTTGGAACGTCTTAGAGGGGGCATTTACGCTTGTACTCGCAAATGCCAGACGGATTAAGAACGTGCCTGGGCGTAAGACAGACGTTGCCGACGCATTCTGGATTGCTCAATTACTTCGTTCAGGACTCATTTCCCCCAGCTTTGTACCTCCAGTGGATATACGAGATCTAAGGGATTTGACGCGCTATCGGCGAAAACTGCTTGGTGACGCGACAGCTGAGAAGAACCGGATCCACAAAATATTGCAGGATGCTAATTTGAAGCTGACCACTTATATTAGCGATATGTTTGGCACGTCCGGTCGTGCGTTGCTAGAGTCTATTATTAACGGTGAAGTATTAGATGCAGATGAAATCAGGGAGAAAGTAAAGACATCTCTCAAGCGAAAAGTGCCTGAGCTTCTTGAGGCTCTAAATGGACGATTGCGAAAACATCATCGCACGATGCTCGGTCTGCATTTGGACCATTTATCTTATGTGGAGAAACAACAGGAGAAAGTGGAATCCGAGATTGATCGGTTACTTGAACCACATTTACCATCCGTTGAGCTTTTAATAACCATTCCCGGAATTCAGAAAGATGCGGCGGCGGTCGTCTTGGCTGAGATCGGGAACGACATGTCTTGTTTTGGGGGCGATTCACAAATAGCGGCTTGGGCGGGGCTGAGTCCGGGTAATAATGAAAGTGCAGGAAAGAAGAAAAGCTCTCGAATAGCCAAGGGAAATAAAAGTCTGAAAGCCGTGCTTTGCCAAGCGGCTTGGGCAGCAAGCAAAACTAAGGGAACTCGGCTTGCGTCTTTCTTTTATCGCATACAGAAACGACGAGGACAGCGGAAAGCGACAATAGCAACAGCTCACTTGTTACTAAGAATCATCTTCCGCATACTTCAAGATAGAGTGCCTTATCGTGAAATCGGTTGGGATTACCTAAGTTCTTCAACATCATCGGTGGAGTATTGGATTAAAAAAATTGAGGCTCAGGGATTTAACGTTAAGGTAGAATCCGCCGAAGCCTCTTAAAAAATTAATTTTTCACACGCTTAGTGGGGAGTGTCTTTTTGCGCTTTTTAGGGGCATTCATTTTCGTATAAAAA
>NZ_JBHSED010000028.1:0-4469 GCF_042651945.1 Cohnella boryungensis
GCCACTTTCCAGCAAAAACAAAAGAACCAAAAAAGTTGGACGGAAAACATGACGTTTTCCCGCCCAACTTTTATTTTTGGGGCTTATTGGACAGCCCCTTTCTGTATGAGCGCATTGGGGGAGCCATCCGTAGTTCATTTAGGAATAAGCTTCAATATCTTATCAAATACAGCAAAGTAATCTGAAAAGAACGACTTCAAGAAGCCTTGAATGAGATTGTTCTTTTCCTTCTCGATTTTTTCTTGAATCCTATCGCGTAATTCAGCTTCCAATTTATCTTTATTAAAATTAAATTGAACATCGACTTCTGGCGGCGCTAGTTTAGTTATATCTTGTTCCAAATCTGTTGTAAGCACAGCAATTGCATTTGTGGAGGGATCGCTTGCTTTATCCTGTTGCAGGAGAAAGTAAATAAAAACCTCAATCTTAATCGACGTTGTAGATAAATCCAATTTTACATCGGGAACTGATGTTAAAGCGATGGCCTCAGCGATAGGTTCTATTTTATTTTTAAGATATTCTTCACTAAGCTGTTCTGCTTTTTGTAACAGTTTTCGTTTCAATGCATCGATGTTGGCTAATTCAATTAAATTCTGTATTTCAGACTGAATTTGTTTAACGAATACTTGCCCTGCTTCAGTGAAGTCCTGAACATTGGCCACAACTGATCCTAATGCGCTTGTGATTTGCTCTTTCACTAAATTCTCGGCCTGTCTATTCAATTCCGCAGCAGCCTTCTGGGCAGCTTCTATAGCTTGACGAGCTTGCTCCTCCGCCGCTTTCCTTGCCGCTTCTTCCGCTATTCTGGCTTGTTCGGCCAATGCCTCTGTTTGCCTTTTAAGCTCAGCCTCTGCTTGCTTTGCAACTTCTTCCGCTGCTCTTTTTGCCTCGTTAGCGGCATCCTCCGCTGCTTTGGCTGCGGCCGCTCTTGCTGCGCTTTCCGTTGCTGCGGCCGCCTCGCCGATTTTGTCGGCTGCTCTGCTGGCTGCTTTCCTTATTTTTTTTATCGATAAGCCCATGCGAAAGCCTCCTCCTCTTATCCGAGGGGAATGAATTGCTTTAAGAAAGACAAATCGCCGGAGCTAACGCATACCTTATTGCCGAGAACGGATGTGCAGAATTCAACGTTCGCATTGCCTGCAATATCACAGTCGATCGACAGATAAAACTTGTCCCTTACGTAAATACTGCCAGTAACCCTTTGTTTATAGCGAAGTAAAACTTTGGCTTTGATGTGAGTAAGGTCGAGGGAAAATTCTTCAACCTTGACGTAGCCTTCATTTCCCAGATAGTCATCCAACTTATCGTCTAAATACCTTTCCAGCTTTTCTCTAATCATCTCCGAAATTCCAGCGGTTACGGGTGGCAATTTAATCACTCCTTAATTGTTGTGAGCTTATTTTCTGCTAAGGAGTTGAGATTAATCATGGAAAACGGTGGACCTTTTTATTTCAGCTCGTACTTAGACAGACGGTCGTACAGATCGATATAGAAGGTACTTGCGTTCAGGAAACGAATATTTCTCTCGGAAAAAGGAGCTTGCTCAAGCGTTAACGAAGATAACGTTTGTAACGTGCGGGCATCCAGTACATGGAAGACGGCTTTTGTCGGTTTCTCATAATCGTACCAGTAACCTTTGGATTCGGCTGCTCCGAAGGAAATGCTCTGATTCCCCAGCCGCTGGAGGCTTCCTTGGCCAGGCAAGTCATCGAAGGTCCTTGCGGCGACAAGCCTATTATTCGTATCGTACACGTTTAGACTGTTCTTGTCTTGAACGAGATAGTTATTTCCTATGGACATGAACAGCTTATCTTCATAATTGGGCTCAGGCGTCGGCAAAACGCGGCTCCATTTTCGCTTGCCATCCGGCGAGTAGCCGTGCAGAGTTTCTATTCCGGTCTTGGCATCGAAGACGGGAACAAGCACGGTTCCTCCGCTCAGTACGTCGAAGTCGGCATGTACCCGATTGAAAAATTCCTTCGGAAGGCTTGCGGCAGCTATTTTTTTGTTCGTAGAAACAGAATAGATTTCCAAGGCGGTCACATCCCCGGTGTAGTTGACGAGACCGACATAATTTCCTTGAATGTGACGGATAATACCGGCGTAGCTTCTGCTATGTAGCAGCTTGCCTTCAGAAGAGTAAAGCTCTAAAGTGTCTTTGCCTTCGGCAAATCCGATAACGGCAATTCTTCCGTCATCGAGCACGGAATAATTGTTGCTGGTTGTGAAGGTTTTTACCCACCGCTGTTTATTGTTGGAATCTAGTGCGACCAGGTTATAGACGGTCTTTTTGCCGCTTTTCACCTTATCGACATAGTAGAGATTTCCGTTCAGATCCATATCGAAAGCGTTGTATGAATAAGGCAAACTGCGTATCCATTTCCGGCTTCCGGTCTTATCGTCCAAGGCCATGACTTGATAGGAGGGCTTGCTCTTCCCTCCGGGGGTATGATGCAGTAACGTATAAGCCGTATAGGAGCCGTTATCCTCAGACAGGATCGGAAGAAATTTTTTGCCGAGCGTATAATAGTTTTTGTAGAAATAATCGGTGCTTGTGTTCTTTGGAATCTTAACCGTCCATTGAGGAACGGGAAGCTCTGTATAATTAGCGGCAGCTACTGGCTGCGCCCACAAGGCCGTCATGAGCGCAAGCAGGGACAGAAGCTGAATGCGTAAACAAAATTTTTTCATGGATGCAAAATCCTCTCGTTAGTAAGTCATTACTAAGCAACTGCAAGTTAATATAGGATTAAGAATACTTTGCCGTTAACAAAGGATACGGTATCGAAGTTATAGTACACCCACGTCTCTATCGTTTTTCCCCCTGCTTTTGCAACGCTGCTGCCGGCTGCATGGCCCCATGACATTCGCACCTGATCCTTCGTCATCCCCAGCGAAATCTTGCCCGCCTTAATCAGATTCCATGTCGATGCGGACCAGCGGTATTTCTTCTTCGGGTCGTAGTTGAAGAAATTATCCTCGTTCGTAAACAATTCCTTTACATAATAGGCGGACATCGGGTAGCCTTCCAGCTTCTTGCCTGCCGTGGTTCGGAACTGGACGATAAAGTCCCCGGATTCCTTCGGCACAACATCCGCAACGGTTACCTTGGAGAAACGATCCCATTGCTGAAAATGATTGATCCAGTAGCTTTTTCCGATGTAATTGGCCAGGCTTCCTTGCATCGCTCGCTTGACGAGCCCCGCCGTGTCAACGGAGACGACGGTCATCTTGGCTTCGCCTCCGAACGAGATTTCGGCCGTCTGCCATTTGCCGTCCCACTGTACGCGAGCGCCTGTCGCTGCTTTCAGCAACGTGCCCGGGATGTACGTCTCTCCTTTATCCGCCAGAGGCGCGGTCGTAAGAACGAGGGGTTCGCCGTTCAACTGAGCGTTCACATCTCCGGCCTTGAAGGAAAACGTCGTATCGCCGATTGTCGCTTGCAGGGCGCCGTTAGCAGAGGACACGGTTCCTCCCATGGCTTTGATCACGGCCTTCGCAGGTACGAAGACCGTGCCGTTCACCTGTCTGGCGAAGGTAAGGCTGTTGGGCAAGCTGGACGAAATCGTAACCGTCTTAGAGATCCCGCCTGTCGTAACGGTCACTTCGGATTGGCCTACCCCGAGCACCTTAAGCCTTCCATCGGGTTGGAGCTTCAGCAGATGAGGCATACTCACTTTTACGTTCGATGCATTTGGCGTTACCTTGATCTTGGCTCCATTGGAGTAGGTCTCCTGAATGCTGATTTTAAGCGTATCGCCTACATTGGGCTTAAGCTCGGAGAAGGACACATCCGCTTTGTCGACTTTGGGAGCATCGTAAGGGAGGATGGCTTCGTTATCGTACAAGATCCAGCTTCCGTCGCTGCGCTTCGCATAGAATTTATTCGAATTCACATAAGCTGCCGTTCGCACGATAGAATCAATTCCGGGGACTTGATTATCCAGCTTCCAGCGCGCCTGATAATTGCCCGTCCGCCACACGGTTCCATCCCTGAGGGTGACCAGAAGCACTTGGGTAGGTTCGCCGGACGTGTAAGCAACATGAATGGCATCTTGCGCGACAGTAACCGGAAGGATAGTGCCGTTGTCGTCGAAATTCGTCGCATCGTATACGATGACCTCTCCATTGCGGAAGAGCACAGCCACCCGGCCATCCCTAACGGCCAAGGAGGCTACATCTTCCGCATTCGCAATCGTTCCGAGCTTCAGATTTTTTCCTGGGGAATAATGATCCTTCAGAAGTAAATCCCCATTTCCCGACAGCATGGCGAAGCTGAATCCGTTGCTAAAATTTTCACCGTAGCCGATCTGGAGAACTTCCCCAATCCCCTTGAGCGGGCCTGAACCGGACCACACCGTTCCGTCATTTTTTATACGAAAATGAATGCCCCTAAAAAGCGCAAAAAGACACTCCCCACTAAGCGTGTGAAAAATTAATTTTTTAAGAGGCTTCGGCGGATTCTACCT
>NZ_JBHSED010000029.1:0-44460 GCF_042651945.1 Cohnella boryungensis
ATGCAAAAGCTGAATGTCAAAGGTCGTTCGCAAGCGGTTGTCGAGCTTATTAAGCTCGGGGAGCTAAAGATTTAAAGCAGCAGGTGCACCTTTCTCAGCCCGCTGATCGATCGGCGCGGACCTTCTTTTCCGTTTCCTTGGGAACGGAGAGAAGGCTTTTTTGATAGTCGGACAGGAGTTGCCTGTTGCGGAAAGAAGGGCGATTCGAGGAGGTATGAGGATAGCCCAATAAGAAAAGGCGCGAAGCTCAGCTCCGCCCCTTTCCTTCATGCCTGAAAAATTAACGCGCGCGCGTACCGGAAGGGGCTGGGAAGATCCGCTCCACAAGCGCGTTGAATTCGTTCAGGAAGCCTTGAATCGGATGCCCGGCGCGGACATCTCTCATGTAGCCTTCCATGCGACCCGTGAAATCGGGATTCGCCGACACGTAGACGTTCTCCACGGAGGGCGATAACGCGCGGACCTGCTGCGCGATTTTGTCCTTCATCCCGTCCGTCATGGCCGCTTGTCCGCTGTTGGCCTTGTCTTTCTCCTTTACGGCCACATAAGCGTTGTGATCGGTCATCATCACGTAGGCGGAATCGATGCCGGGGATTGCCGCGATTTTGTTGGCCACGCGGTCGCTGGTCTCGATTCTGGAATTTCCGTGCATGCCGATTACGTTGTTGTTTATTTTTTGTTTGCCGTAAATGCGATTTTGCTCGTTGTCCTCGTCTCTGGCGAAGCGCCTTGTTGTCGAGCCGCTGCGCAGACCGTATTCGTCAGCCGCATAGCCGCGCATGGCGTTCTCGCGAACGGAATTGTTGCGAATGTTTTTGTTGCCCACATCCCCCGTCTTGCTCATGCATCCCGACAGAGCGATTGCGGATGATAATAACACGGCGGAAACGACGATGCTTTTGCGCACGAGTATTTGGCCTCCTTGAAAGTCGTATGCTTGACGATAATTCGCCTGTGCATAGGTTGCGCCTGCGGACGGCCAAATATTCGATCGACGGTCATTTCCCCGTGCCTATCAACGTCTGAGAAAATGTCACCTTAACTCGTCAAAGAAAATGTCATGTTCAAGTGGTGCCGAGGCGACTCATCAGAGCGCATCGACATAGCGATTATGTTGAGAATACAGAATGCCATGGGAATTGCCCTTGCTTGTGGGATGCTGGATACCTGCCCGTGCTGGTCGTTAGTTCCACTTTGCAGCACTACTCTTCTCCTCACCTGCTCCGTGCTGGCCGTTAGTTCGACTTTGCAGCACTACTTTTCTCCTCGCCTGCTCATTGCTGGCCGTTAGTTCCACTTTGCAGCACTACTTTTCTCCTCGCCTGCTCATTGCTGGCCGTTAGTTCCACTTTGCAGCACTACTCTTCTCCTCACCTGCTCATTGCTGGTCGTTAGTTCGACTTTGCAGCACTACTCTTCTCCTCGCCTGCTCATTGCTGGCCGTTAGTTCCACTTTGCAGCACTACTCTTCTCCTCACCTGCTCCGTGCTGGCCGTTAGTTCGACTTTGCAGCACTATTCCTCTCCTCGCCTGCTACGTGCAAACTCTGACTCTGAGGAATTAATGTTTTCCCAACACATACTCGCTCGGGCCGAGTGCGGCTGCTCCTTCCGCATTCGGCCTATGTCCACTCATGATCTTCTCCACCGCAACAGCCTTCTTCATTTCTAGGTCATTTCCCCGCGCCTTGACAAATCAGCAATTAATAAGTACGCTCTATGTATTGATACCTGGTACTAATACTTAATACCAATCACGATAACGGAACGGAGGAAAAATAAGATGCCCCATGCGATGCCTTTTCATTCCAATGCCCGGATTACGGCTCTTGGCAGCTATGTACCTGAAAAAACGATCACCAACTCCGATTTGGAGCAATGGGTGGATACGAACGACGAATGGATTGTACGACGCACAGGAATCGAGGTTCGACATCAGGTCACCGACGATCAAGCGACGAGCCATCTAGCCATAGCAGCCGTCAAAAATCTGCTGAGCCGTTTTCCTTCCGTCGATGCGTCGCGAATAGACGGAATTATCGTCGCCACTACGACACCCGACATGCCGTTTCCCTCCGTCGCCTCTCAGGTTCAGCAAGCGATCGGAGCGCAAAATTGCCTTGCGGTAGATATTAGCGCTGCATGCGCGGGGTTCGTCACCGGGCTACAGATGGCCAACGGTCTCCTCCTCAGCGGCGCCTATCGCCAGGTGCTCGTTATCGGCGCGGAAACGTTGACCCGGATTACCGACTATACTGATCGCTCGACATGCATCCTGTTCGGAGACGGAGCGGGAGCCGTGCTGCTGGAAGCCCGCTCCGCAGATGAAGGCTCGCTGCTTGCGTCTTGTGCCTCCACGGACGGAGCGGGCGGGATGCAGGTCTATTGTTATCCGGGCGCTAAAATCGTCCAAAACGGCAGAGAAGTATACAAATGGGCGCTGACTACCGTGCCCGACGGCGTGCAGGAGCTGTTGAGGCAAGCGGGCTTTACGATCGGAGATTTGGACTGGTTCGTCCCGCATAGCGCCAACCTTCGCATGATCGAAGCGATCTGCGAAAGACTTGGCCTTCCGCTAGACAAAGCTCTCCAAAGCGTAGTCCGCAACGGCAACACCTCTGCGGCCTCGATCCCGCTCGCCCTGGATGCCGCCTACCGGGAGGGACGGCTTGAGCCGGGCCAGCTCGTCGCGCTGTACGGCTTCGGCTCCGGCCTCACCCAGTCCGGACTGCTGCTGCGCTGGACGATCTAAAGCTGCAAGCGATGCGTTCGGGTTGATACGCTCAGCAATTCCGCTATGCCTTCTTCCAGCGTCTTGGCAGGCCTCCACCCCAACACCGCTTCGGCTTTACGGGGACAAAGCCTGCTAAGACGCGCATCTCCCGGTCGTCCGGACTCATAGATGCGCCCGGGAGAAACTCTCCCTAGCCGCTCGAATAAGCTCGCCAGCTCGTTAATCGACGTGGCTGCGGCTGTCCCGATATTGCAGATTTCTCCTTCGCCAGAATCGATTGCCGCAAGATTGGCCCTAACCACGTCATCCACATGAACGAAATCCCGTCCCTGCTCACCGTCCCCATGGATGATCAACGGCATGCCTCGTGCCTGCCGCTCCAAGAAGCATGCCACTACGCCTCCTTCTCCTTTTGCCGTTTGCCCCGGCCCGTAGACGTTCGCATATCTCAGAATCGTGAAGCGAATCCCCCACCATCGCGCGGCATGCTGAATGTATTGCTCCGCGGCCCATTTCGACAGCCCGTAAGGAGAGCTCGGCCTCTTGACGCTCGTTTCCCGCAGAAGACGGGATCCGCTCGTCCCCCCGTATACGCCGGAGGTGGAGGAGAACACCAGCTTGCTGGCAGACTCTCTGCACCCTTCCAGCACCCTCAGCGTCCCAAGCACATTGCTTCTTCCATCCTCTACAGGCTTCCGCATCGAGCTTCCCATCCCGACCTGCGCTGCGAGATGAAACACGACCTCAGGCCGAAAGGAAGCGATGAGCTCGGCCGTCTCCTCCGCTTCTGCCGGAAAGGCATACAATTTGGCCCCGTACGGTACCTTATCGACCTTCCCCGTACTAAGATCATCGATAACAAGGACCTCTTCGCCCCGGTCCAGCAACGCACCGACCAGACGGCTTCCAATGAATCCCGCTCCTCCCGTCACGACGACGCGCATAGATCGCTTCAGTCCTTTACCCTTTTTCACCACTATATGAAGCTGCTCCAAACCTCGCTTGGACAGACGATGCAAAATAGGCCGAAAGAGCAGGTTCAATCGTCGTGACGGCAATCACCCTGTCCACATACGATAGTACATCCCACATGGCTAATCGGTCAGGAGGCTTATATGGCAAACGAGTCTTATCCTCTAGTGAGCGTCATTATTCCTTTTTACAATTGTCCATATATCGATCAATCCGTCGCAAGCGTTCTGAACCAGACGTATCCGAACATCGAGACCATCGTCGTCGACGACGGCTCCACGTTTCACCAGAACAAGCTGGCCCCTTTCCGGTCCCGTATACATTACTTCGGTAAAGCGAACGGCGGAACCGGCAGCGCAATGAACTACGGTCTGCGGGCCGCCAGCGGCAAGTATCGGGTTTGGCTGAGCTCGGACGACTTGATGTATCCCCATAAGATTGCCCGTCAGGTCGCTTATATGGAAGAACGGCAGGCTTTGATCAGTTGTACCGATTTTCATCTCATCGACGCCGACAACCGCATTACGATGCGAGCCCTGGCGGTAAAATTCCCCAGTCTCCGCAAGCTGATCGAAGCCTTGTTCACGTTCTGCCCGATTAACGGCTCAACCGTAATGATGCATCGCTCCTTGACCGAGAAAATCGGTTATTTCAATGAGGCGCTCGCCTGTACGCAAGATTATGAATATTGGCTTCGCGTCCATCTTGCCCGTATCGATTTCTACTATATGAATGAAGTGTTGACGCTGTATCGGTGGCATGAGGGAATGGGCTCGGTACAGAAGAAGGCCGCCGTTGACTATGAATTCAATCTTGTCCGGGACCAGTACGCGCCGCAAATGCGCGCCTTGCTTAACCTCTTATAATCCCGTGACATCGGGGGGAGGCCAATGAAGGTTTTATTTGTTTTTATCGTACCGAGCGGAGGCGTAGATACCTTAAACCGATTAAGATACCGGGCGTTGCTCCATAAGGGCATCTACAGCCATTTTCTCTATTTTCAATCCGGAAGCGGATCATCGGACCATCCGCCGGAAATTCCCGTATTCTATGCCTCGGAGCCGTCTGCCATTCGGCATATTCTGGACTACTACTCCTTCGATTGCATTGTGCTGACTTCTTTTTTCATCCAGCTCGCCCTTTTTCGCGAGCTTGGGTATACTCGGCCGCTTGTCTATGAAATTCAAGGCTTCGGACCTCCGGAGCACGCGCGCCTTAATCTGACGGATGCCCGCCCTTATATCTCCGCTCACGCCAACGCTATTCTATATCCATCCACTCCCTACATCGGAGAGCTGCTGCAAGAAATCTATCCCGACAAACCGCAATTCTCTTTCGCCAATCCGTTCGATCCGAAGCTTTATGATAGAGGAAGATTCGCTTATCCTCCCCATCCCCCCTTAAGCTACGCGCCGTTGGCCTGGCTAGGACGGCTGGAGGACAACAAGAACTGGAAGGACTTTCTTCTAATCGGGAACGAGGTGATTCGACGGGGAATGAATGTCCGATTGTGGATGTTCAGCGATCCGAGCCTTGCCGCGCCCGGAGAGAAAGAGTTGCTGCACCAATGGACTATAGGGCTTGGCCTGAAGCCTTACCTTATTCATCACCATAACGTAGCAAACTCGCTTATGCCTTACTATTACCATCTTATCTCTTCTTCGGGCGGCGCGGTCTGCATGACCTCCAAAGCGGAAGGCGCCCCTTATGTCGCCCTGGAGGCGCTTAGCAGCGGATGTCCTGTCGTCACTTCGAATTCCGATGGAGTGGCTTCGGCCATTATCGACGGAAAAACGGGCCTATATTACATGCACGGGGACCTTAAGACCGCCAGCGATCAGATCGTGCGCTTGCTAACGAACCAAAAGCTTAGGAAATGTCTTGTGGCGGAAGGCAAAAAACATGTGCGGAAGGAGTTCTCTATGGCAAAATACGCCTCGCGTTTCTCCGACATGCTCTCGGCAATCGGTGTAAGCTCATGCTGACGAGCATCATCGTTCTCACCTTGAACAATAGGGACCAAACCTTGCGCTGCCTCCATAGCATTCGAACCTTCACCGACAGTCCGTATGAGCTCATTTTTGTCGATAACGGCTCCACGGATGGAACGGTTGAATGGTTGTCCGCGCAGCCCGACGTCAAATTGATCGCGAACGGAAGGAACCTGGGGTTCGCCGCCGCTTGCAACCAGGGCGCGACCGAGGCGAACGGAGACTTTATCTTGCTGCTCAACAACGATACGATCGTCTCTCACCGTTGGCTTTCCGTACTTCTTCAGTGCCTCCATGCCGATGCTCGAATCGGCATTGTCGGTCCGAAATCCAATTTCGTTCTTCCTCTACAGAAAATCGATGTCGATGTCGGCAATGAGGGAAGGTACCACCTGTTCGCGCAAAGCTATAATCGGCATAATCCGGCTCTGTGGCAGGATCTCTGTGCCTTAAGCGGCTTCTGCATGCTGCTTCGCAAAAGCACCTGGCAGGCGCTGAACGGGTTCAACGAGGCGTTCGCTATCGGCGGCTACGAGGATATCGACATCGGTTATCGGGCATTGAAGTCGGGATTGTTCCTTCGTCTGGCGGGGGATTGCTTCGTCTACCACGAAGGGAACCGCAGCTTCAGCGCCAACGAGATCGATATGTACGGGGTGGCTGCCGTGAATCGCCGCCTGTTCATACGCAAATGGGGGTTTAATCCCGAGAGGCTTATCCTGAATTTCGATCCCGCTTTCCTGCCCGACCGTTACGCTGCGCCGCACCCTCATCATGCCCCTCTGGCCCCCGAGGTGCCTAGCGGCTGGTACGGAATGGACATGAACGGCTGCGTCTACCGCGTGGAGCGAGGCCGGAAGCGCGCGATCCATTCCTATGATGCGTTCTGCCGCTTGAATCTCTCTTACGATAGGGTCGGACGCTGCGGTTCTGCCTTGCTTCATAGCTTGCCTGACGGCCTCCCTCTTGATGGCGTCAGCTTTCCGCATGGCTATCCCGACGTCTTCATCGCTCGCGATCCGGCTGGCGGCATGCACAGCATCAGCTTCGGCATTCGTTATCCGATTCGCGATGAACCGTCCATGGTCGCACTCGGATTGCGCCCCGAAGAAGCGATCCCCGCCAGCTTCGAGCAGCTTTGGAGTCTGCCCGAGGGCTGGCCGCTGCGAGGAAACGTGTGGGAGGAGTATGAGCTGTACGATTATCGGCTGTTCCGGGGTCCTAACGGAGGAATCTATTTCAGCGAAGGACAGCGATTGAGACCGCTTGTCTGGGAAGAGACGCTGACCCGTTACGGCTGGAGCAATAACAACGCCGTATTTCTTCCCGCTGAATTGTTCAATCGTACGCCGATCGGCTTCCCGATCCACTAAATGACAACGCAAAATGGCGGACAGGAGAATTCCTGGACCGCCATTTTGCGTTGTTGATATACTATACGAGTCCTTCAATCCCGAGACCCGGGGAATCGGAAAGGAAGAGGGTTGCTCCCTCATACCGAATTCCGCCCCGGATGGGATCAGATGACATTAATAAAGGCGAATCCAGATCAAATCTCGTTACATTTTTCATAGCACCGGCGAAATGAGCCGCTGCGGTAATGCCGACGCGGGTCTCAATCATACTACCTATCATGCACTCCACCCCACAGGCTTCCGCCATTCGATTAAGGGTCAGCGCATGATGAATGCCGCCTGCTTTCATGAGCTTAATATTAATGAGGTCGGCCGCACGACAACTGAGCAGCTTCATCGCGTCCTGAGGGCTGAACACGCTCTCGTCGGCCATGATCGGCGTATCTACCGCGCGAGTCACCTGCTCCAGACCCGTTACATCGAATGCCGGTACCGGTTGCTCTACCAGCTCAATGTTCAATCCGGCATCTTCCATCGCCCGGATCGCCCGAATGGACTCTTTTACGCTCCAGCCCTGATTGGCATCTAGCCTTAACTTGATCTCGTTGCCAATCCGCTTGCGAATTTCCTTCACTCGCGCAATGTCGAGCTCAACATCCCCTACGCCGACCTTGAGCTTGAGAACGTCAAAACCCTCGCGAACATATGCGGCTGCATCTTCGCCCATCTCCTCGGGCGAGTTGACGCTAACCGTACAGTCCGTCTTGAACACGCTGCGGTAACCGCCAAGATACTTGTAGAGAGGCAATCCCGCTTGTTGAGCAGATAGATCGTATATGGCCATATCCAGCGCGGCCTTCGCACTGCTATTGCGTACCGTTCCCTTGTGAAGAAGCTCGAATACTCGTTCCGTATTTTGAGTCTCCAGTCCGATTAACCTAGGCTTAATCGAATGAATAAACGCCTCAATGCCTTCAAGCTGTTCTCCGGTAATCGCCAATGTCGGAGGCGCTTCGCCGTAGCCTATTCTGCCGTCTTCGTCCGTAATGCTTATTATTAGCGACGTAGCGCTCTCCAACGTACGCAGTGCTGTCTTGAAAGGTTTCCGAAGCGGGACGACGATTCGCTGCATAGCGATATCCCGAATGATCATTTGGTGCTCTCTCCTTGTTCCAGCAAGTTTTAAGAATTACGATTAAAAATTTCAATAATAATTTAAATTAATGAAATTAAAAATCATGATATGCCGCGCAAAACAGCCATAGGACGGCAAGCAGACTCTCGATTCTATCCGGCGAATCCAAAGCTGCCTCTCTCCGTTGGCTGGCATGCTTGCTACAAGCGATTTTAACTTAATTAACGACTATTCTTTCCCATGTACGGCTCTACGGCTTTTCTCTAAGTAGGTAATAGACGCATCATAATTCCGACTGACAACGCCGAGGTACAAAATATCGATCACATTAAGCTGGGTAATTCTCGAAGAGGTCGCTCCGCTACGGATCTCATTCTCCGTCGAACTGGTCATAAGCGGGATATGCGAATATTCGCATAGCGAATTGTTCCCCAGCTTCGTTATGCTAATGGTCGTCGCCCCCCGAGCCTGAGCTAGCTTAAGACAGGAGACCACATGCTCCGTTTCGCCCGAATAGGAGATTCCGATAACCGTGTCGTCCTCCTTCAATGTCGTCGCGGAGGAGAGTTGGATATGCGGATCGCCAAAAGAAAAGCATGTTTTATTTATCCGAAGAAACTTGTATTGCGCATCCGTTGCGATTAAGTTTGAAGCACCCATCCCATAGAAAAATACCCGGTTGGCTCGCAGAATCGCCTCGACCGCCTTTTCGATCAATTCCGGATCAAGAATCTTCATCGTATCCTCGATCGACTGAATGTGATTCGCCGATACGCTGTTGATGATACTCTGCATCGAATCGTAAGGCTGAATTTCATTGTATTCTAATTTGTTCTGCCCGATCAGATCGCCCGCGACCTTCAGCTTAAGCTCCTGAAAGCCCGATACGCCGAGAGATTTGCATAAGCGAATGATGGCCGCCGAGCTCCCTCCGCTCCATTCCGACAATTGGGCTACCGAAGCCTGTACAATCTGTTCCGGATGATCCACGATATATTGGGCAATTTTTCTCTCCGAAGGAGTCAGAACGTTAAGAATTGCCCGAAGCCGTATTAGCCCGCCCTCCATTTTCTTCCTCCCTCGCAAGCATTTTCGTTACCCAATTATAACAGTAATTGATGGCTTACCCCAACAATCAAATTGGACATGTCAGCCCATTCGGCGCATTACCCAAGCTTGTATCCTCATAAGCATACAAGAACCCCATTTTAATGAAGGGTTCTTGTTCGTAGCCGATCTTGCTTATTCTCTTAATATCCTAAATGGAAATCAAAGCCATTTTCGCAGCCCCGTAAGCGGCGTTGTTCAACGGCTTCAGCACTTCGGCTTGGGGATGAGCCTTGGCGATCCCTCGGACAAAACGATGGAATACATAGTCAATGTGTGAAAATACGCTTCCGCTGCATACGAGAGACACGGGCTTATTCTCAAAGCGCAGCTTGCGGATTACCGAATCCGCCATTAAACAGAGCTCATCGGCCGCATGCTCAAGAATCTCTCCCGCTTTGCGATCCCCCGCCAGATGGGCTGCATTCACCACTTTGGCCAGCGCGGCGATCGGCGGTTTCTCCGCCTTCTGATACACGAAGGGAAGCATCTGCTCGATTTGTTCCATGCCCACCTCTTGCAGAATAAGATTCATTAATTGTGAATGCGGCTCTCGGCCATCGTAGCTGCGAAATGCGGCTGCAATGGCGCGGACGCCAATGTCGTACCCGCTTCCTTCGTCGCTGATTCGATGTCCCCAGCCCCCGGAACGGGCACGATTGCCTATCTGATCTCGCCCAAAGGCAAGTGAGCCCGTGCCCGATATGACGACAACACCCTCAAGCTTTCCGCAGCCTCCCACGAGAGCCGTCTCCGCATCATTTGTCAAAATAACAGAACCGACAACGCCTATTCTTGCGAGAATTCCCTGGAACAGTTCCTGCTCGCTTGGGCGATCCAAACCTGCGTTGCCCAGACAAATCGCCTTGCAATCCGAGATACGGCTCCCGGAAAGAGTCATAGCTTCCGATAGGAGCTCAGTCAGCACACGTTCAACCTCCGCCGCTCCCGTCGAATAGAGATTCAACGGCCCGCCCTTGAATTCCAACAGGCGATTGCCCGACAAATCAGACATATGCAACAAGCTTTTGGTGCCTCCGCCGTCTACACCGATAACATAATCCATGCGGGGCCTACTTGCCCAGAGCCGAACGGGCCGACTCGATCGCTCTTGTTACGAAGCCCTCCGTCTCGTCAAGCGCATGGCGCGCCGCTTCGAGGCTAACGCTCGCATTAATCATCACAACCGCGGTTTTCACATGGTTATCCGCTTCAGTTAATGCTTGCTCAGCTTCCTCGTAGCTCGCTCCCGTTGCCGTCTTCACAATGCGGATCGCCCTTTCCTTAAGCTTCATATTGCTGACATGCAGATCCATCATTAAGTTCTGATACACTTTGCCTAATTTGATCATGGAAATCGTTGATATCATGTTCAGGATCATTTTTTGCGCTGATGCAGCCTTAAGTCTAGTTGAGCCGGTCAGAATCTCAGGTCCGACTTCTACTTCAATGGCATGATCGGCAAATTCGCTAACGATTGAATCCAGGTTGCAAGAGATCGATATCGCCTCTGCCCCGATCTGTCTGGCATATTGCAGCGCCCCCTTGACATAAGGCGTTCGTCCGCTAGCCGTTAACCCGACGACCACATCAGAAGGAGCAAGGCCCTTGCTCTTCAGATCGAGGACCGCCTGCGCCTCATCATCCTCCGCTCCTTCGGCCGCTTTGATAAATGCGTCGTCTCCGCCGGCCATCACCGCGATTACCGTCTCATAGTCGACCCCGAAGGTTGGCGGGCATTCAGAGGCATCGAGTACGCCGATTCTTCCGCTTGTCCCGGCCCCCGTATAGATGAGCCTGCCTCCCTGCTTCATCCTGGCGACAATAGCCGCGATCGCCTGTCCGATGACCGGAAGAACCTTGCTTACCGAAGACGCTACGGTCTGGTCTTCCTCATTCATAATGAAAACTATTTCTTCTATACTTAATTCGCTTAGATCAAGCGAACGTAAGTTACGCTGTTCCGTCACAAGATGCTGCAATGTATCCACTAAGATTTCCTCCCACTTGCTTTTACTTGACGGCACCTGCCGTCATGCCATCCATAAATTGCTTGGAGGCGAAGATAAACAATAAGATCATTGGAAGCGATGCAAGAGTAAGCCCGGCAAATAACGTACTCCAATCGGATGCGTATTCTCCGAACAACGACATCAGCCCAATTGGAATCGTCTTCATCACCGTGTCCTGAATAAAAATAAGCGGAAAGAAGAAGTCGTTCCAAGCCGTTACGAAGTTAATAATCATTACCGTTCCAAGCGCAGGGCGCATTAGCGGTATAATAATCATCCGCAGGATCTGCACATCCGAGCAGCCGTCGATTCTCCCGGCCTCCTCCAGCTCCTTGGGCAATGTCCGGAAAAATGCCGACAATATCATAATTCCGAGCGGAATTCCGATAGCCGTATAAATCATAATAAGAGACCATGGCGTATTCGACAGGCCCAGATCCTTCATCAGCAGAAACAAAGGTACGATTCCCAATTTGATTGGAATCATCAAGCCGATCAAGAAAAGAAATAGCAACGCCCCGTTCCACTTATAGCGCGTTCTGGCAATATAATAGGAAGCAAGCGTACAGCAGACGAGAATCAAGATCATGCTGACCGTCGAGGTCAGAACGCTGTTCAAGAAATAGGTGCCGAAGGGCATTTCCCCCAAGAGTTTCTTGTAAGCGGAAAAGGATACCTTACTAGGAAGAGAGAGCGGGTGCGTAAAAATCTCTATGGTTGACTTCAATGAAGATATGACCATCAGAAATACGGGATACAGGCTTACAACGGCAAACAGATAAGCGATGGTATGCTGAGTTACTCGGGCTGCAACACTCGTTCTCATAATTGGTTCACCTTCCTCGTTAGAGCCATGAAGCCAGCCGATATGACTGCGATAATGGTGAACATGACGACTGCAAGCGCAGAGCCGAGTCCGATTGCGGCAGAGCTGTCCGCGGAGCCCCCGAAAGCCGTACGATAAAAGAATACCGCCATCGTATCCGTCGAATAATAAGGTTCGCCCGACGATCCCTGCATCGCGTACACAAGTTCAAAGGCTTCGAACGATTGTATAAAAGTTAGCACCGTAATCATAAGAATCGGTTGCATGATTAACGGCAATACCATAGACGTAATCATCCTAAATCCCTTTAGTCCATCCAAGCGGGATGCTTCGATGATTTCTCCGGGGATCGATTGCATACCCGCTAGCAAGATCAGCAAGGATAGCCCGATTCCAAACCAGCAATTAACCAATATAATGGAGATCAGAGCCGTTTTCGGATCGCCAAGCCAAGTCATGGCCCACGATTCCAGCCCTAATTTCTCAAGAAGGACGTTTAACGTCCCATATGTCGGATTCAAGATCAGCTTCCATAGAAACCCTACAACAATGACTGAGAGCAGTCTCGGCAGAAAGTAAGCGACTTTCAAAAATCCCGAGCCCTTAATCCGCTGATAGATGAGATAGGCAAGCAAAAAAGCAATCCCGTTCTGTACAATCATCTGGACAACAAAGTAAATCACGTTGTGTTCAAGCGCATTCAGAAACATCGTATTAAACGGTTCAACGGTCAACAGTCGCTTGAAGTTCGAAAACCCGACCCAATCCAAACGCTTGATTCCTTGCCAGTCGTACAAGCTGTAGGAAAACGCCGCTCCGATCGGGTAGATAATAAAAAACAAATAAATAAAAAGCGCTGGAATCGGAAACAGGTGAATGGACCATCTTGTTTGTTTGAAACCCTTGGACTTGTCGGCCATAGACGGTTGGCACCTTTCTGCATAGATTGCTTCAAACTCGAATACCCGAAAGCGGTGCGCCATATCCAGCGAATGCTGGTCTACTCACACGGGCGCCTCCGCTTTCGGGTTTTCTAGCGAAGAAATGAATCGCTTTGCTTATTTACCAAACCAGGTGTCTGTAGCCTTTTGCATGCTTTCGGCAACTTGCTCTGCTGTTTGCTTTTCGAAGAAGAGCGCCTGCATCTCGTTTTCCATCGTCACTTTAGTCGTTGGCGTGCCTTTAGCGAAATTCGTTACCAGCAAATAAGGGGTCGATATCGTATTGGCATAGTTTGCGAACTTGGCAATAATCGGATCAGCAACTTCAACGCCAGCAATCGGGCTAACCCGTTTCATTTCATTGGAGAACAGATTGCCGAAGGCCTTGGATGCGGCGAATTCCAAGAACTTCTTCGCTTCCTCTTTATGTGCCGAATTGCTGTTTACTGCATACGAGCCGTCAACATAAGTCGAAACAGTCAATTTTCCGGCTTCTGTCTGCGACGGTACAGGGAACACGTCGAAGCTCAGTTCAGGATTCATGGACTGGATGACACCTACATCGAAGTCTCCCATCACGTACATTCCGGCCTGTCCGGTAACGAACAACGTTCTCATATCTTCATAGCTGACGCCTGTGAATTTATCGGCATAGTACGGGGATAAATCTTTCATCATTTGCAGAGAGCTGACGTACGCGGTATCCGTGAACTTCTTCTCTCCGCTAACCAATTGACTTGCGAATGCGCTGCCGCCGTATGCGGAAGGCCCCATGGCGCCTTGAGTGATCGAGATAATCCAGCCATCCTTCGCCCCGAATGCGAATGGAGTTACCTTGTTGCTTTTGAGAGTCTCGGCAATGTTAATCAGTTCATCCCAGGTTTTAGGCTCGGACAAATTATAGGTCGCGAAAATATCCTTGTTATACATAATCGCAACCGTATTGAGCGCCATCGGTACTCCGTAAATATTGCCCTCTTTCCCCGTGACAGCCGCCAAGACGTCCTCAGGGAACGCATCAAGACCGTTCAAGCCGTTAATCGGTTCGACGTAACCCGAATCTCCGAGCGTGACGCCGCCCGCATAAGGACGAAGATGGATAATATCCGGGCCGCCGCCTGTCTGAAGCGCAGTGCTCAGAACCGTGTTGTATTCCGTGCTTTTTGTCGGCTCGAAGGAAATTTCAATGTTCGGATATTGCTTATTGAACTCTTGAATGATCTTCTTATAGACGTCCTTGTCGTCCGTTCTCCAGCTTCCCATCGTTAGCTTGACCTTCTCGCCGGAGCCGTTGCTTGCGGTTTCCGAAGCCGGAGCCGAAGAAGCCGCCGACGGGCTTGCCGAATTTTCTTTATTGTTTCCGGAGCTTCCGCAACCCGCAAGTACAACGGACATGACGATCAAAAGAATAACTGTCTGATTGAATAAACGTTTCATACTAAAAATAGCCTCCCTTATTCATTTGATCTTTGTTCGGAAATGGCGGAAAGCACTGCGTCGTGAAGCTGAGGTCTGAGCTGTCTTATCGCATTGTCTCTACCTAGATGAACCGCGTTCGTCATAAACACGACCGTAAGTTCGCGAACAGGGTCGATCCACAGGCTGCATCCCGTGAAGCCCGTATGACCGAAGCTCCCGATGGACCAGTTCTTGCCGCAAGAAAGAATTTCTTCCTGGCCCTGCCACACCTGCCACCCCCATCCTCGTTGCTCGATTGGCGCTTCAAAGCACTTCTTCACCCATTCGGGCGACAGCAGCGGGTATCGCTCCGGATACAGCCACCCCAGAGCATAGCGCGACAAGTCTGCCGCCGACGTAAACAACCCCGCACTTCCTGAAGCCCCACCAAGTCTATGAGCCTTCTCATCATGCACTACTCCGTGCAAGTAGCCCGTTTCGCACCACTCGGTCGGCGCGATTCGATCCTTCCAGCTCTCCGGCGGGTTAAAGGAAGAGTTATGCATTCCCATCGGCGTGAAAATATGTTCCCTAGCGTAATCCTGCAAGGGCTGATCCGCAACAAGAGATACGATCAATCCCAGCAATATCATTCCTGGATCGCTATAGAGAACTCTTCTTCCCGGCTCGAACTCCAACGGTTGCTCGACGATCTCTCGAAGTAAGTCCCCCGTTGCATATCGATTTCGATAACCCGGGACGTCGGCTGGCAATCCGGATGTATGCTGCAGGCAATGGCGAATCGTTACACGATCATGTCTGAACTTTGGCACATATTTCTGGATCGGATCGGATAAGAGAAGCTTGCCCGATTGTGCGAGTTGGACGATCGACGGTAAGGTAACGACGACTTTCGTCAGGGAAGCAGCATCGAATACGGTCGACATTGTCATCGGCTGTGAAGCTTCGTCGGAAAATAAATGCCCCCCGGAAAATCGGATATGCCTCCTGTCACCCATTCGAACATCGACAACGGCCCCCGGAATTTGCTTGTTCTTAATCCAGACGCTGATCAATCTCTCAAACATGTCCATTACAGTTCACATCATTCCTTGTTTTCTCTAGAAATCGTGAAAATGCTCGTGTTATTTCGATGGATAGACCGTAAGTTGCTAACCGGTTAAGCAACTTACAGCCTCATTGTAAACTATAATTTCAAGTTCATCAATATAAAAATGGAATTTTATTTCATTTTCTAACGTAAAAGGTTAGATAATATGACACAAAACAAAAAACAGCCCCCATGCCGCATCGATGAAACGATGGACCGGAGGCTGTTTCTCCAAGATTCAGATCGCGGCGAGCTGTTCAACTGCGGGTACGTAATCGTAGCCCAAATCCAGAGCGACTGCTTCGTAGGTCACGCGGCCAGCGATCACGTTCGCTCCGCTTCTAAGCGCCGGATTGCTTCGGATCGCCTGGGCCGCCCCGAGATCCGCAAGCTGCAGAGCGAAAGGAACCGTCGCGTTCGTCAAGGCTATCGTTGACGTCTGTGGCACCGCGCCGGGCATGTTGGCGACCGCATAGTGAATAACGTCGTGTTTGACATACGTCGGATGCTCATGGGTCGTAATTCGGTCGATCGTCTCTACGATACCTCCTTGGTCGATGGCAACGTCAATGATGACCGCATTTTTCTTCATGGATTTGACCATCGCCTCGCTAACAAGCCTCGGCGCCTTCGCCCCTGGAATAAGCACGGCGCAGATGAGCAGGTCCGCTTCCGACACTGCGGCAGCCAGGTTGGACGGATTGGAGACGAGCGTCTGCACCCGATGACCGAACAGATCGTCCAGCTCCCGAAGCCTTGCGGCGTTCAGGTCGAGAATCGTCACCTCCGCCCCTAAGCCTACCGCGATTTTAGCCGCGTTCGTACCAACGATACCGCCACCGATCACGACGACCTTCCCCCGCCGAACCCCGGGTACGCCGGAGAGTAGAATGCCCATACCTCCGCTTTTCTTTTCCAGTAGTTGTGCGCCGATCTGCGATGCCATCCGTCCTGCGATCTCACTCATTGGGGACAGCAGGGGAAGGGTGCCGGCCACGTTAATCGTCTCGTAAGCGATCGCCGTCACCTTGGATCGTACGAGCGCTTCGACCAGTGCCGGCTCGGCCGCCAGATGAAGATAAGCAAACAACAGTAAGCCCGGGCGGAAAAATTCGTATTCGGAAGCCAGAGGCTCCTTCACTTTCATGATCATATCGGCCTTCGCCCACACTTCAGACGCTGTATCGATCAGCACTGCTCCTGCTTCGGCATATTCCGTTTCGGTAAACCCGCTTCCTTCCCCCGCTCCCGCCTCGACCATCACGCGATGTCCGCGCCTGGTCAGCTCCTTGACGCCTGCAGGCGTCAATGCGACTCGATTCTCGTTGCTCTTAATTTCTTTGGGAATTCCAATGTTCATCCTGGTCACCTCGGTTATAATTGATGTTCGATTTAGTGACATTGTACAGACGATCATTTCGCTTGACACGAGACATCCTGTCGATGTATTTTCCAAAAAAATATACATATTGTTGAAAAAAGCAATGACAACGGCTGCTTCCTTGCGTTATCCTTGTTCACATACTTAACATGGGGAGTGTTTGCTTGAAGACAGAGCTGGAGTTTACAATCGGAGACTTGCTGCAGCGGCCTATCTTCGGAACCGCCGCTCTGGCAGGAGGGAGCCGCGGCGTTCACCGCAAGGTCGGATGGGTTCACGTACTTGAAATTACGAATATTTCTCCTTACGTGAGCTCTGGAGACCTGATTCTCTCTACGGGAATATGGATTCATCGTCCGGAGCAGGAACGAACCGATTACCTGCAGCAGCTCATTCGGAGCGAGGCGGCTGGCCTGTGCGTCGAGCTCGGGACTTCCATCGACCGCGTACCGGAGGAGCTCGTCGCGATGGCAGAGGAACACGACTTTCCGCTTATCGTGTTCGAGAAGCCTGTTCGATTTGTCGAGATTACCCAGGATATTCACGCCTTGCTTATTAACCGGCATCATCAGATGCTGAAGACTACGGAGCTCTTCTCGCGTCGGTTGCAGCAGCATACGCAGCAGAGCACGGATGTTGCCGCTGTACTTCGCCTTCTGCATGAAGAGACATCGCGACAGGTTTTCTATATCTCGTCCATCGCGTCCAATCGTTTTTTTCCCTCGCTCACGGGAGCCGCAGCCTCTCGAATTTCCGAATATTACCACAGAGAGATAGAAGCACTGTTCATGGACAATCGCGATGAGAAATATATGTATGATATGGATGAGAGCGCTTCCCTTCTCGTTCATCCGGTCGTATGCTTCGGGCAAGTGTTTTCCGCTGTCGGCATCGTTCTGCCGCGCGACGCCCGAGCCGAATTTTTGTCGCCGCTGTTGGATCATACGGCCAAAGCAATCGCAACTCTCGTCTTGAGGACGCAATTTTTGGAGGAGAAGCGGCTTCGCAACCAGAACGAACTGATCCAGCAATTGCTCGACAATCGCTTGGAGAACGAAGAACAGGCACAGACTAGCATGGGGCTCCGCTTGCTGGCGAAAGGACACTATCTGTTCGCCAGCGGAAGCATTGAATTTGAGGACAAGCGGGAGGAATCGGGACCCGAAGGAATGGAGGCGGCCAGGCAGGATGTGCTCGTGCTGCTGCGTTCCTTGCTTAAGAGGCACGCCCTTGCCAATCTCGTCATGATCAAGGGTAATCAAATCAGCCTGCTTGCCGCCAAGGAAGCGATTGTCGAAGAATCTGCAGCCTCCTTGCTCAAGACGATCCGGAGTATTGCCGACGAACTGACCCGCTTTGCGGCTCGGCAATTGCCCTACGTCATGCTGCATGCCGGATTCGGCAAAATCAGAACGAGGATGACGGAAAGCTGGCGAAGCTTCCACGAAAGCTATCAGGTCATCGAGGTGAAGCGAATCATTCCCGCTCTCTCCGACGCGCTATTCTATGATGAACTGGGAGCCTATCGCCTTCTGAAAGCCGTGCCAAGGCAATCCATTCTGAGCGAATTCATAGACGATCAGTTGGGAGCGCTCGTCGCCTACGATCTGCTGCATGGAACACAACTGGTAGAGACGCTGGACGTCTATCTGAAATGCTTTGGCTCCAAGCAAGATACCGCCGCCAAATTATTCGTCCATCGCCAGACGTTATATGCCCGGCTGGAGAAGCTTGAGGAACTGCTCGGAGCCGATTACGGCAGCCAACATAGACGAATCGGCCTTGAGCTGGCGCTTATGGGGCATCGAATGCTCGGGCAATAAAATACCGCCGTCATAAGCGGAATGATTCACGAATAGGCTTGTTAGGCTTGTTCCGTTGCTTCAAGCGCCGTCAACAGTCGCTCCAGCTTGGGCACGTAACATCTCCGCAGCTCGGCTAGCTCCTTCCCTATCGCTTCCTTGAACCTGAGGGAGCCCATCGCGGCATGAATGCGATACTCCGTCAAAGGCTCTCTCATGTAACCCAGCGGAAAGCCCGCCAAGATCGTCCTAAGCCACAGCTCATAGTCATGGGTATAAGGCAGCTTCTCGTTGAAGCCGCCCATTCGGGCGAATAGAGAGGCCGTCATCATCACCGTACAGCCGTTCACGGTATTGCTTAGCCGCATTGAACGATAAAACTGGACCATTGAGCTATCCGGCAGCCGAACCGGCTGTCCCTCAGCGATCCCCTTGCCGTCCATGCGCAGAAAAGCGGTATGCGCGATCGCGTATCCATTCTCCTGCATGAAGCGGACTTGGCCGGCGACTTTATCCGGGAGA
Organism: Cohnella boryungensis; assembly: GCF_042651945.1. Taxonomy (NCBI): domain Bacteria; kingdom Bacillati; phylum Bacillota; class Bacilli; order Caryophanales; family Paenibacillaceae; genus Cohnella; species Cohnella boryungensis. The sequence goes on from NZ_JBHSED010000029.1 coordinate 19,287, forward strand.
AACCGATCGTCCGAGCTAAGCCAAGCGATATATTGTCCAGCCGCTTGTCGGAAGCCAGCATTGAGGGCGCTCGCCGTGCCCCGATTGGGCTGATTAATCACCTTGACGCGACCGGCCCCCTCAAGTCGATACAGGACATCCGTCTCTCTCTGCGAACCGTCATTCACGACGATAATTTCAAGAGGCCGATAGGTTTGCGCCAGCGCGCTTGCCACAGCCTCATGCAAATAAGGGTCGTTATAGAACGGAATGACGATCGATACAACCGGGTCTAGGGAATCCTGAATGACGGTTCTCCCCCTTCCATTCTCCTTCGCCGCCGCTCCTCTGCCAACGCATGACGAATCGATTCAGGGAAGGTCACCGACGGACTCCACCCCAGCTCGCGAATACGAGAAGCGTCTCTGGAAAGAGGGGATGGAGATGGCTGGTCGTCGCCTACTATCCATCTCAACCGGACGGCCGCCGCTTCATCGAAGACCGCCTTGACTTCTCCAAGCGTACGGCGAATACCGGACTCGATCGCATAGCTTACGCCAGGCAGGCCCTTGTTCAGAATCGCCTCGTACGCAGCCGCGGCATCCCTTACATCCAGAAAATCCCTGGATTCATCCAGCGAAGAAAGACGAAAAGGCGGTTGATCCTCCCCAAGCTCTTCGGATGCCGCCACCCAGCGGACAATCTTGCCGCATAGGCCTCCGCTGTTGCCGGGACCGACCAGATTGGAGGGCTCGGCGATCATCACCGGCAGGCTGTACCAGTGATGCCACGCCTGCGCAGCCGCAGCCTGCAGCGTCTTGCTGAAGCCGTAAGGATGAAGGGCTTCGGCAAGACGCGACGGATCGGAACGGAGCATGGAACCGACCACTAGCATGCGGCATGAATCAATCGCACGCACGCCTTCCAACAAATTCGCAGTCGACATCAGATTCGCTGCAAGCGTCGCCGTCGGCTCTTTCCACGAGACATCCACGGCATTGCGGCCGGCCAGATGCAGTACGGCTTCCGGCCGGATGCTGCCCAGCAGCTTGTTCACCGCAGTCCCGTCCGTTAGATCGCACCCCTCAGCATGGACAGCCGTCAGATTTTCGCTGATTAGGGAGCGAGGAGACAGGATGGCAATGACCTCCCAGCCCGAATTCGCGAATGTACGGCAGGCGTGCAAGCCCGTGAACCCCGCAGCGCCGGTAATAAGTATTCGGCCCGGAGTCACGACAACGTCATCTGCCGCCGAAGCTCGCTCAACATCTCGACATAAGTCGGAGGCTCATAGGCAAAATCGCTGCGGGTCGCTGCCAGCGTACGATCGATGACAGGCTCATCGTCCGGGATAATTCGGACATCTCTCTTGTCGAAGCACTCCTGCATCAGAAGCAGCAGCTCGTGCTTGGACAGTTTTTCCGGCGATGTCAAATGGAGCAGGCCGCCCACCTTCGGATGCTGGATCAGCCATTCAACCGCTTTGGCCAGCTCAAGCGTCGTCACCCCGTTCCACAGCACGTTGCGATATCCGCTTACCTTCCCCTGCCGCGACAAAAACCACTGCATCAGGCCGATGCCCGACGCCTTTTCGTCCGGCCCGATAATCGATGTCCGAATGGTCGCATGCCCAGGCTGATTTATTTCTCCCAGCGCCTTGCTTCTGGCATATACCGTCGTCCCATCCGGCTCGTCTCGCTCGGAATAACCGCCGCGGCGGCCCGAGAATACGCAATCCGAGCTGATGTGGATAAGCCTGGCCCCGATCCGGTCTCCCAGATGACGAAGCCAGTGCGGAAGGAATCCGTTGACCCTGTAAGCCTCCAGCGGATGATCCTCCGCATGATGATTCAGAATGCCCACGGCATTCACGATAATATCCGGCGAGATTTCCGCGACAAGCTCGTCTACCGCATCGAAGGCCCGCACGTCGAGCTTCCGAACCTGAAGGCCCTCAAGCGCCTTCAAGTTCGATCTCGGCTCCGCCTGCGGCCTGACCGTAACGACCAGCTCGTCGGCCGAGCTGGACTTCAAATGCGCCGCGACCATATGACCCGCCATGCCGTATCCGCCAAGCAGCAGGATTTTCACGTTAGGAACCCTCCCCGCTCCAGCATTTCCCGAATTTGCGTCTTATCCATTAGACATTGACTGGAAGAAAAGCTTTCGAAGTCGACAGGACTATACCCTTCGTAATGGCTGCGCAGGCCGGGAATGTCAAGCGTGGGCAAAATAACGAGATACTGATCGTCGAACACGATTGTGCTCAAGCTTTCGTATTCCGTCAGCAGAATCTCATGAATCTTCTCCCCCGGACGAACTCCCGTCTCGATCATCTCTACGCGTTTGCCGAGTGCATCCATCAGGACATCGGCCAGGTCGACAATTCGGCAGGTTGGCATCGTCATCACGAATATTTCTCCGCCAATGCTTTGCGCCGTCGCCTTGAACAGCAGCCGGATGGCATCCTCCAGCGTCATGAAGAAACGCGTCATTTCGCGGTCGGTCAAGCCGATCTGATCCTTGTGCTTGATCTGATTCAGGAACAGATGCACGACGCTCCCATTCGTCCCTAGCACGTTGCCGCCTCTGACGCATACGAACTTCGTATCGGTGTGCAGCAGGTTCGCGTAGACGATCAGCTTCTCCCCGATCGCCTTCGTCATCCCGTAGAAATTGGACGGATTCGCAGCCTTGTCGGTGGAAATATTGATCACGCGGCCTACCTTATTTTCGATGGCCGCTTCAATCACGTTCTGCGTGCCGATCACGTTCGTTTTCAAAGCTTCATAGGGCTGATCCTCGCACACCGGCACATGCTTAAGTGCGGCAAGATGGAAGAGAATATCGACGCCGATGCAAGCTTTGGACAACGCCTCGCGATCCCGAACGTCGCCGATCCGGAAAGTCAGCCGAGGGTCCTCGAACGCCCGGCTCATGGCCACCTGACTGGATTCGCTGCGGGAATATACGATGACCTCGGCCGGATTCATCGGCAGCAGTTGCTTAATTAATTCGTACCCCCAGGAACCGGTCCCTCCGGTCACCAGAATACGCCGATCATTAAACATCCTTTTTCCCTCCAACCACAAATTTCGCCACTTTATCCGACACGTTGTCCTCCAGGTATCCTTCAGGGCACTTCCAGGCTCCTCCCAAGGACAGCATCACCCTCGCCGCTCTCTGAATCGCTTCCGGTTGAACGCCCGCGACGATATTGCTGCCGCAATCTACCGTCTCGGGTCTTTCCGTGGTCTGCCGAACCGTGACAGTCGGCACCCCGAAGATGCAGCATTCTTCTTGAACAGTCCCGCTGTCCGTAAGCGCCAGCAGGGCGTTTTTCTCCAAATGAACAAAATCGAAAAATCCGAAGGGCTCATGGAACGATACAAGCGGATGCAGGGATGCGCGAACTGCTGCCGACAGTCTCGATTCCGTACGGGGATGCAGACTGCATACGAGAGGAAGACCATGCTCCTCCGCCGTGCGGCTCAATCCCTGCATAATTCCCTTCAGCGCATCGGGGGCATCGACATTCTCCGCGCGATGAATCGTCGCCAGCAAATACTGCCCGCGTGTGAGGCCGTGGCGTGCGAGAATCGAGCTGCTCTGAATTCTCTCTTCGTAATGGAGAAGCACCTCGTAGATCGGATTTCCGGATCGGAATGTTCGCTGGACAGGAAAGCCTTCACGCAGCAGGTTTTGCTTGCTGTTCTCCGTGTAAGGCAGATTATAGGTAGATACGGCGTCGATGATCCGGCGGTTCTTCTCCTCGGGCACGTTAAGATCGAAGCAGCGATTGCCCGCCTCCATATGAACGACAGGAATCCCCATGCGTTCGGCGACGAGCGCGCACAATGCGCTATTCGTGTCGCCGAGCACAAGCACTCGGTCGGGCTTCTCCTGCCTAAGCACCTGCTCCACTGCGCCGAACATAGCTGCCAATTGTCCTCCGACCGTCTCTTTACGTTCGTTCAGGAGCAGATCAGGCTCGCGCAGTCCCATTTCCGTGAAAAAAACGCCGCTTAAGCTGGACGTAAAATTTTGCCCCGTATGCACCAGCACATGCCGCTCGGCAAGACGATCCAGCTTGCCGATCAATACGCTGAGACGGATAATCTCGGGCCGGGTTCCCAGTATCGTTACGATGCGCATCGTTTCACCTTCTTCGTTGTGCTTTTCTGCCCGTAGCCTTCCGGCCTGCCGAACGGCCGCGGCGCCTGACCGACCTGCGCCTCTTTGCCTTTGTTGCGCGTCTGCGGCGAAGCTTGCCCCCGCCTCGCGCCGAAGTCCCGCCAAGCCCCAGCAGCGTAGGTCCGGACGGCAGCTTCTGCAGCTCCTCATCAGGCACCGCGGAGACGTCCTCGAAGGCATACCCCCTTTGCAGAAAGGCCTGCTCCGAGCCGAAAGGCCGCTTCACGCCATGCTCCACCAGATAGACGGTCGGCCCGCTGCCTCGCCACAAGGAATTACGCTTCCGGACCATCGACGGCGGGAGCTGTTCGATCAAGGCATCGAGCCGTTGCCGGAACGCATCGACGCCGAAAGCCTGCTGAGCCGCCGCCATATTGCGCTCTCCCACCGCTAGCCGCAGCTCGTCGTTGCTAAGCAGCGCATTCACCCGTTCGGTTAAGCCTGCGACATCTCCGGGCGGTACCAAATACTCCCGATTGCCCGTCGCTTGGAGAATCTCGGTCAGCCCTCCGGAGGAGAAGGCCACGACGCCTTTGCCGAATACGAGTCCCTCCAGAGCAGTCATTCCGAAGCCTTCCGCGACCAGGCTCGGCACGACAACGACATCCATCACGGGGAAGACATGCTGAATCTGCTCGGCGAACGGAAGAAAGATAAAGCGATCAGAATAGCCGGATTCGGCAGCGAGCCTTTGGCAGTGCCGATAATAAGCGTCGTCCGCGGACTTCCCAAGAACGAGAAACCTCATCCTGCGATCGGATGCCGCAATAGGCAGCATCGCATCTATAAATTGCTCCAGACCTTTGCTTCTGTAGATGGTTGCCGCCAGGAAGCCGGCCACGCGATGATGCTCTCCCCAGCCGTACAGCTGACGCAATCTCATCCGATGGTATGGCCAGCTGTTGGGGAGCAATTCATCGCGATTCATATAGGGGGGAAGCATGAATGTTTTCGACTGCGGCGCATGCTCGTGAACGGGCTTAAGCGTGGTGTGGGAAATCCCCGCAACGATATCGCTGTTTGCGGAGATCAGCTCCACGGCCGTCTTGCGATCCAGACGGTCCATAATCGTCTCCATCAGCATCCAGACCGTGGGAAACCCCAACGCTTTCGAAGCTAACGCCGGCAAAGGATGGACGCTTGTATTGACAAGTACGCAGCTCGGGCGCTCCTCCTCCAACAAAATATGGATGCGGCTCCAGGAGGGGTGCTTTTTCATCGCAGCGAGCTCCTCGTGAATCGTAGGAGCCGCAGTATACAAGGAAACGCACAACGGGATATCCAGCATGACGATCTTGATGCCCATCGCCCTCGCCTTATCCGCAATCTCTCCACCCTGCGGTACGACCAGAACGCATTGGAAACGACGGAGCATCTCCCGGGTGATCAGCAGGAGCAGCTTCTCCGCTCCCGTCACGAAGGACTGGCTGCAAATATGCGAGAAGATCACCAGCTTCGGTTTTGCGCCGTTCACGACCGCGCATACCGATGAATGGTCACGGGTATGTCCGCCACCTCCTTAAGCCGAGTTGTACAATGTATGGGAAGGACAGCAATCACGGCGCGGCGATTAACCATTTTTCATCAAATCTATTAACTGGTTCAGCCTGGATACGTACGTATGATCCTTTAGCGTTCGGTAGAGCCCCCTTAGGGCGATCATTTTGCGCTCTTCCTCGTGCTCCAGATAATACTCGGCTTTGGCGGCCAGATCCTCCGGCGAATCGTAGGTTACGATTTCATGTCCGGGAATGTAATATTGGGCAAGATCCTCGCGCCAATCGGTCAATTGAAGCGTCGCGGATGCGGATATTTCGAACGTTCGCGGATTCGGCGACAATGCCGTTATCTGCGCGCTGTTCTGGTTAAAGGTGCCGTCATCGTGAGCTCTGTGCGAATTAATGACGATTTTGTGGGCGTTGTACCTTTCCGTCGTTTCCTCCGGCTCCATCCAGTTCCCCAGCTCGATAACGCCTTTCCAGCGCTCATATTCCGTCAGACGGTCCCACCAGAATCCCGAAATGTACAGGCGCCTATGCGAGATAAGCGGCATAAGCTGATTAAATAGATTGACGCGATTCCAGTAGGCGCTGCCGATAAAACAAATCTCTCCCCTCATCGCGAGATCTGTGTTGCGGGGGCGATAAGCCCCGGGGAACACCCCAAGGGGCAAGTAATAGACGTTGGCGCAGCCTCTCTGCAAGTACAGCGGTACGCAATTGCGCTCCAGCGTAAAAACATGCGAATAATGAATGGCGATATCCGCCGTGACATCCGAATAATAAGGATCATCCGTGAACCAAATTGCCGTGCGAACTCCGAGGCCGTTTACCGCATGAATCTTATCGAGGGGCAAATGCATACCGTCCAGCGCCAATAGGAAATGGGGTCTTTCCTTTGCGGCAATCGCAGCAATATCATCCGTCGGCACGGCGATCGTTACTCTCTCCGCGATAACTCTTAATGTGGCGATAATTCCGTCATCCAACGGAGAGTATGGGAAGCCTTTGCCCGAGGTTACGTATAATACATGCACCGGGCGCTTCACCGGAACTGGCGTTGCCCGGCGTACGACAGACTCACACACACCTTGCCAGTGTCCGTCGGATCGGCCTAGTGCGTATCCGTCCTCTCTCCCCCTGCGATAAGCCGCGTTGTCCAGCCGTCTCGTACCCGGACGCTTCGCCTTTGCCAAGCCTCATCCCTCCCTCTTGTTGAATGGCCCCGTGGGCTGAGACTACACAAGACCGGCTGATTGCAGCAACCTGCGAATCCGGTTATTGAACGTATGATCCCGCCTAGTCCTTCGATATCCTCTTGCCGCCACCCATTGACGCTCCTCATCCCGTGACAAGTAGTGCTCCAATTGCTTAACCAGATCATTCGCGTCTCTGAAGACGGCAATTTCCGAGCCTATGGCGTAATACTCCGGCAATTCCTGGCGAACATCGGTCAACTGAAGGGAGGCGCACGCCGCCATCTCGAAGGTCCGCGGATTAATCGACTCGGCCTGCCAGTTGATCCCGTTCAGATTGTCCTTTCCCGCTTCCGTCGTGCGGTGCAGATTAATGACGATCTTCGCTCCGTTGTAATATTTGGCCGTCTCCGGCACCTCGATCCATCCGTCATTGACGAAATGGGACACAAGCGAATAATTCGTCATCCGTTCCCAAAGCTTGCCGCCGATAAGCACCTTCTTCCCCTGCAAAAAGGGCGCAATCGCGTCAAAGAGCTCGACGCGATTCCAGAACGCCATGCCGATAAAGCAAATGTCCGTCCGATACTCCGGAGGGACTGCCATTGGCTTGAAATAATCGGGATGGGAAGCCAATGGAAGATGGTGCACCTGCATACATCCGCAGGAACGGTACAGGGGCAGGCAGGAGCGCTCGTGGGTAAACACATAATCGTAGTGAGGAGCGATCTTCACCGTCAGATCGGTCACATACGGATCGTCCACAAACCAGATCATGGCCGGAATGCCCATCGCGCGAATCGCGTCGATCTGCTCCAGATGATCCGGCGGAAAAACATGCAGTCCATTCATGACCAGCACCGCGTCCGGCCGGAATTGTTCGGCCTGCAGACGCATCTCTGTCGCAGGCGAGACTCTCACCTCTGACGTTTCGCTCCGCAAGGCTGCGATCACGCCTTGATCAATCGCCTCGAAGCCTTGCGGCACATATAGAATCCGCGCGCGGCTTGGTGGGAATGTCTCCTGACGAACCGTTGCGTCAATGCCGCCGCAGATTCCTAATCTCCAACCGTCCAGCCACCCTTTCGCATAGCCGTCCTCGCGGCCGCGAAGGTGGTTTTTTCTGCTTGCAGCACTCCGCATCCTCATCACCCGCAATCAATATATGCGCCCCGGTTGGGTTGATCTTGGATACTTACCCGCCCCCAGCCAGAATTTAGGCGGGTAAATCCCCTCCCGCCAATTGCCGCATTCGCGCATGACGAACAGACAAAAAAGAGGCGGTCAGGAAAATTCCTGAACCGCCCTTCATTTGCTGGCTCGCGCCGGATTCATTGAACGCGGTGAACCTTCACGTATTGATCTACGATTCCGCGTACTTCTATTGGAACGACATCTGTTTTCTGGATTCCGTTGCTGTACTGCACCGTAAAGACAAATGCATAGGGGCCGTCGGGAATGTCGGTAAACTTCACGTCGGTGTCCGCTTCGCGCAGCAGCTCCTTCCATAAAATGGAGGATGGTTCCGTCGGCTTCAACATTTTCTTCAATGCCGGAGTCGCCTCGGCGCTTACCGATACCGCCTTGGTCGCTGAGGTCCCCGTATCCGTCACCGTTGCTGACAGCAGGAACGCTTCTCCCGCCCAGAACACATTCTCCGCCCGAAGCTTGCCTGGATATTTGGCATTCCAGGTCAGTCTGTTTTTCTCCCAATCGGGCGTATGGGCGACCTGACCGGCAATCGTCAGCTCCAGTACGGGAATAAGCTTCGTAACCGTATCGCTGGCCCCGTGGGTGTCTGTAACGCGCAAGGTCGCCGTTATCGCTCCCCGGTTGTTCTCTGTCCATGCTCCGGGGATGGCCATTTGTTTGGTCAAGCCGGTAAGACGGTCTCCGTTCGGCCCGACAATCGTCCAGACGTACGCAAGCGGATCTCCGTCCGGATCTCTGGACAAGTCGATCAGTTCGATCCGATCTCCTTCGTAGGCGGGTTTCGGCTCCCAGTCGAAATTCGCGATCGGTTTGCGATTAACGACAGTCACCCGCTGGATCGCTTGAGCGGCTTGCCCCATCGAATCCGTTACCACCTGACGAATTTCAATGACGCCAAGCGAATTAAATGACGTGCTCCAAGTCCCTCGATCGGCAGATCGCAGCGTTTCCGCGCTGTTCTCCGTAATGTTCCGCACATAGTAGGCATGCTTGAGATTGGCGGCCGGCCCGTCCTCTTTGTCCCAGGCCGTCGAAGTGACCGTGAAAGGCTCGTTAGCGTAATTCGTGGACGGGGTCACCGTAAAGCCCGGAATCGGCGGGTCATCAGGCAGAACAGGCGTATCGATGTCAATTGTCTGCTCCGTCCAATAGCTCCAGGCGCTGTATTCGTCCTTTACCTGCATCCCTACGCGATACTTTCCAGCCTCCTGCGGCGTCACAAGCTTCTGATGAACCATCGTTCCGCCGGGGGTGACATAATAATATCGCCATTCCAGAACGCCGCGCGTCGTCCTATAATCGATTCCAGTCTCATCCGTGCTGTAATTGTCAGGACTGAGCCAGCGATCGGGATCGTAGCTTTGATCGTTCCAGACGACCTTGTGATCCGTCGAGCTCACCGATAGCGCAAACTTCGCCACTGGTCGGCGATGAACCGTTATAATCTGCCAGAACGCATTCGACCATTTCCGATACTCGCCAAACTCCAGCGCTGGAAATAGGTATTCCGGATGAGGATCATCCTCCGCCTTCAATGTAACGCGATAATTGCCGACCTTATCAAACTCCAGCGCCGGGCTCGTCAGCGTCTGTCCGTCCAAAGCAGAGAGTCCCTGGTGATTTAAGAACTTCGGCGTATGCGAGATCGTCCATATGTTATTTTGCGCAGCCGGGTCGTTCTCTGGATCGGTGTAGGTAATGTTGCTATAGCGTACATTTGCAGTTGCTTTTCCCTCATCCCATATGGCATAGCTGGCCAGCCATTCCACATCCGGGCTGCCGAGCTCCCTTTGACTGATTTCAGAGAAAGCGACATAAGACTTGTCTGAGAAAGGCCCGAACTTTCCGGATTGATACGTATCATCCGTTACTTCGAAGTACGGCACGCCGTCCATAAATACTTCGATTTTTTTCTTCTGCGTCATGATCTTAAAGCTGTAATCGGTATGCGGCTGGAACGGAACGTCAATGCTGTCGAGCACTGTGCGAGTCCCGTTCACGTATTTGGACAGAAAAAGCTTGGTTCCGTTTGTTTCCACTGCGTAACGGTACTTCGGATTGGTCATGCGGAATGACAGCCCTGCGAGTGAATTATCCTCTCTTGGCACGTCCATCTTTAAGGTGAAAGTGTACTCTGCGTTCTCATACGCCTCCGGCGAGACGAACTGGCCGAGCTTAAAGCCTTTATGCGCCGCCGTCGCACTCGTTGACCCTGTATCCAGAAACATAAAGCCTTGCGTTGTCTCCGAAGCCTGAGAGAATTGTCCAGAGACAAAATCATAATGATGGCCGTCGTAGATAGATAAGTAGATGCCATCGCCCATGTATTCCCCAAAGCGCATCGTCTGAGTCTTGTTGTCGTATCCCCCGCCATAAAAATTGCTCCAGCGGTATTGGCGCATCATTTGATCGGCATGAAGGTTCAGCTTCTCTACGCTGCCGCTCGCCGTATGGGTTCGCCATCCTGTTCCGTAGCTGCCGTCCTGGGCGACGTAGAAGCCCGGATTAAACGTGTCGATCGAAGCCTTCGGGTGCGTCAGGGGCCAAGCTGTAACCTCTCCCGTCGTCAGATCGATCCGATTGGAATAGAACGTGTTCGCAAATAGGCTCAGGGATGAAGCTGTTTTCGTAATCGCGACATTCTGCTCGGAGTTAAGGACCAGTACCGGATATTGCTCGACGTTCGGATCGTACATACCGGCAGCATAAGAGCCGGTCCCCGTTCCGCTAAGCAAATAGGAGCCAGCGAATTGATAATTCGCATCCCATTTCACCAGTCGCAGGCCCGCCGGCGTAAGCGGATTAATGTCTGATATATTGGCATCGATCTTCGCGCCGGATGCCGCGGTACACGTATTCCAGCCGTAGGTGTACAGATTGCCCGAATCATCCTTCCAGTAAGTCGCGCCATAGCTCCAGGTACAGGTGTAAGGGACCGGGGCCTCCGTCACGACCTGACCATAGAAGTTCCGAATGTTCCGAGCAATGATTTCCGTTGTCGCAGGCAGCGCCAATGACTTCTTCGTAACAAGCTTGCCGTTTCGGTCAAATTCATAGGCCTCCGTGCTTCCAGAAGAAGACCCAAAAGGCAGCAGAACCATGTTGTCGCCTTTCGTCATCGTCGTCGCATTTGAAGGAGGCGTAATGCGATCCCCCTTGTCGTAAGAGCTGCCCAAATACTGTCCCGTATAGGCATCGTATACACGAACATCTAGGAACCTATCGTTTATGGCATAGGAATACCTGATTTCGCTCGGAGCGTCATCCGGATTGTAGTAATAGGCAAACGTATTTCTTTGATAGACTAAGTAGATTCGGCTTCCGGTAACTTCGTAGTTAATCAGTTTGTCAACAGCTTCGATTGTTGTGGTCGCGCTTGAATAGTTCCCGTTATGGGCTTTAGATACTGCGTTAGCATCTCGATACACGTCGTCATAGTTGATATACGGAATCATCCGCTTCGGTCCGCCAGGCTTATTAAGATTAATAATGTAGTCGTAGGGATTTCCATCCTGCCAAAAATACCGCTTGTACGTCTCGATTCTCGGATATGATCCGCTGCTGCTATCCACCGTTGTAACATCCTGGGCAGATACCCTTGGAATTTTATTTTTGTTGTAAGCAAATACGTAATCGCCCTGCTTGAATAAAATGTAAGTCTTGTTGGAGCGCACCATAATATTCGAATCGGTGGTCGGCTCCAGATAATCGTAATCATCGCTGTTCGGCGAAGTTTGCACTTTGCCGTTTTTGTAAGGAATCAAAATCGGCTGTGATTTCGCAGCATCCCGGGCAACGATTCCTTTGTAGGCCGTTTTGCCGTTGACCCCGAAGCCGTTGTCCTGAATCGGAGGCATAGCCAGCTGAGCGACGTTCGCTCCCGCTTGGAAAGAGTAGTAGTTCGGATAGGCATACTGCTTTTCCATTCCCTTGCCCAGTCCTGCCAGCAGACTCTTGCCTTCCTTCGACCACATGTAAGGCTTATTATCCAACAGGCTCGTCGTGTTAACCTCATACAGCTTCCAGCTCCGCAAAATATCCGTTACCGGGATGGCATCGTCTGTCGGCGGCTTCGGAATTTCGTTCTCGCCCTCAACCAGAAACGACACGCTGGGCGCAAGGTTAACTACATCAATTATTCGCGAGCTTTCAGGCTGCGTATCGGATGCCCAGGCGCATTTTCCGTAGTCCTCGCATACCCGCGCATCCAAAAGAAATTTCCCGACTTTTTGCGGCCGCAGAACGACCTTCGTTAGATCCCCGCCGAGCATAGTCATCCACGGCTCATCGAATACGCCGTCGTTGTTGGCATCGTATTTGTAACGATATTGGATGCTGACGATCTTATCTCCGTCCGGGCTGTACGATTTGTTATAGATATTGAAGTCGCTGGGACGAATGCCGAGCGGCGGTACCTCCAGTACGCCAATCGGAGGATCGTCCGGAAGGACGATGAGCTGGTGCGAAGCGGAGTATAGCGACTTCATGCCCCCGCTATCTACGACATCAAGCCGAATCGTCTCTGTGCCTGCTTGGGTGTACACGTCCTTCTTGTTTTGCCAAATGTATTCCACGATCTGCCGCCCGATCGGGCTGTAGCTCTTCTCTCCGCTGAACGGTGTCGGCAGCGGACGGTTCTCTTTAACCTTCGTCGGTCCGGTAATGACGGGAATCGGATTCTCCGGAATGACGCTGATTGTTGCCGTCCTCCTCGACTCCGCGCCGAACGAATCCCGAGCAATGACCGTTATGCTATGGGTGCCTAGTTCCGTCGCTTTCAAATTGAAGTGAGATTCGTCATTGTCTCGAACCTGATACGTTCCTGGAAGACCGCGAACCCATGAGCTGGAGCTGCTCCCGAAGAGAAAGGTGTAAGAAATCGAGTCTCCGTCGGGATCATAGGGCTCTGGCGGATTTGTGCTGTTGTCGTTAATAATCCGCAAGTTTACAGGCCGATTCACGACGACCTCATAATCGGGTCGAATGCCATTACGATTCGGTTCTTTAAAAAATCCTACAGAGAAAACGGGCGGCCGATTGCTTTGCGGGCTTTCGATATTCAGAGGCTTCTCGTTTACCCAGCCTGAGCTTCCGCAATCCGCGGTCACTTTAATTGAAATGAATTGAGTGCCCACTCCCACGTTTCCCGGATACGCCGAGTAAGGAAACTCAGATACAATCAACTGTCCCTTAATTCTAGGACTTGTCCAGCTTTGCTCGTCTTTCTCGATTAAGTATTCATGGAATTCGTACTTGCAAGACGAGGGAATGACAAAGTCCTTAGGCCTAAGAGAGAAGCTGTCTCGCCACTTGATTGTCTGTGAAGGAAGGATTTCAAAATCTCCGCTAACCGAATTTTGGTAAAAAAAAGAGACATACGCCGTTTTCCTTTTATCCGTCAAGCTCACAAGCTGCGTCGTTTTGCTATCCGTAATCTCGTTGGAGAAATCCCCTCCATAGCTCACATTGCTGCCAACTATCGTACCGTAGGAGGAAACGGATTTTACGATCTGGGAATCCGGCAGCTGTTTAACATCAACTTGGCTTGAGCCTTTGTTCACGTAACTCCCCGAAGAGCCAGCCTTGACCATATGCCTGACGTTAATAGCCCCGCCATCCAACCGATAATACAAATTCAAATGATAAGTATCGTATGTTCCGTTATATGTAAATCTTTCCGGATGAGCTTCCACGATAGAACCTCCCGAGGGTGTACCGACAGTGCTTTTCTTATATCCTACATAGCTGTAATTCGAATTGGTTGCCGGAACGATCGCATACGATTGCCCCCCCATCATGCTTTGTGATTGATCTGGAAACAACGCATCGATATTCTGTCCGCTTGTCGTGAAATGATGGACTTCGAGCTTCCCTTCTAGTTCGATTTCGAAGACGACTGGTACAAACACCCGAACGACTTTCATGGGAAGCTGTACGTTAGGATAGGGAGAGTCCTCCTGAGTATTTACAATATATTGAAGGTTTGATTCAAGATCAGCCTGTACTTTCACGTGTAAGCTGATTTTGTCTGAGCCTATGCCTGATTCGTTGGACTTTATGGGTTCACTCATTGAATTACTAATAAAGTCCCTATAGCTTCCGATTTGCTCGTTAGTTGGACGAGAATTATTAAAGTACTGCATATCAAGTGAACTATTATTGAATCTTCTAACCTCTACTTTTTTTACTTTTCGACCAGGAAAATTAAAAGTATACGTATGCTCCATGGTCTGATTCTTCTGGCCCCAATAATGAGGATAAACCTTTTGCTCGTAATCCCATGAACCGTCATTCTTACTCCAGATTTCTGTATACATAAATCCGACGGCGTAACGCATTGTATTCTCCGGGTTTGCTTTCGGGTATCCAGAGGGTTGAATCCAGCTATTCCCTCCTAAAATTGCCGCTTTTGCCGATTGAGATGTAACCGGCAAAAGCGTAACAAGAAAGGAGAGCAACAGCAAATACTGAATAAGCCTTTTGCCCATCCTCTCCGCTCCTTAGTTAAATGGATTCTTAATTAAAATGTAACCCGGGTAATCAGCTCTAATCGCAAGATAGTCCGCTTCGTCTATTGTGTAATCCTTTGATTCCACGTCAAGCGGATGAGAAACCAAATAATAGTGAAAACGGAAATCACCATCGTTTTCTTTAGCGATGTTGCTAGCTGGCATATATCTTGCTTTTGACTTTGGGTTAAGTAATGCAAACCCTGTGCCCATTACACCCTTATCCGTAGTGGTTGCTCTAATTAAGACCCTACCTTCCTTATTAGCCATATCCAATCTATAATACGCCTCTCCTCTGACCTTAAAGGGCAAATCATCATAAGAAACCACGTACGCCTTTGTTGCAGGCTTACAGCCCTCATAACAGAGATCCATCAAAAATTCTTGTCCCTTAAAATAATGCTCATAAGGCTTAATATCCTTTAATTCCAAAATATCCATCAACTCTGGAATCTCCTTACTCCCGATCCATACAAACTTCGTAACTTTGTCCCATTCAACTTTCTCCCCAAGAGCCTCCGAGATAAATCGCAACGGCACATACGTCCGTCCGTTGACGGCTTGAGCGGCTGCGCCGAGCGTGATCGTCTTACCGTTCGCCATAGCCGTCTTAGCGCCGATCAGCAGATTAACCGTACGATCGCCCTTGACGATCGTAATTTCTTTTCCTTTCAAATCAAGCTTGCCGCCGAGCTTGTCCGAGACAAAACGCAGAGGAACAAGCACTTGGTTATTCTCCAGCTTGGGCTTCTGGTCGGGAAACTTGACCTTACGGGCATTGACCAATACTTCAATCGGCTGCGATTTCATTTGCGGAATTCGCACGTCAGTATCCGCATTCGCGGAAAAAACGGCAATCGGCATCATCATAATCCCGATTGCCAGCATCATGAACAGGAATAACGGCCGTTTCTTCATTGCGCATCATCTCCTTGGGGTTCCTCCGGAATTTCGTTAGAAGACAGGCTATCGTTAGGGCGAGACTTTAAGATATTCTGCATGAGCATGGACAGCTTTTCCTTAATAAGCGGATCGGCGTTTCTGACCTCAAGCCATCTCTCAAGCATGACGACCGTTTCCGCGCGCGAAGCGGTTCGATTGACGCCCATCGTGCCATCCGGGAAACCGCTTACGATCTCGGCACCGTAAGCCAGCGCAATGGTTGGCAAATCCCGTCTTTGGAACGTCTCGCGGTCCTCGAAAGGAAAATCCGATTTCTGAAGCGCTCGGAATGCGACGAAATAGTCTTCGTACTGCTCCTCGAAAGCTAATGCCCGAGCCAGGATTCGCATCATTTCGATACGCTTGATCGGTTTCTCGAAGGCTTTGGAATCCCGCTCGTTCAGCAGTCCGAACTCATAAGCGGCGGCGACGTATTCCTGGTACCAGGGCGAACCGCCCTTGGAATGCGGCAATCTTAAAGCATCGACGACCATCTTCACGAACTCTGCACGAGTTACGGCTTTTTTGGTATCGAAGCTCCCGTCCGGGAATCCGCTGACATAACCTTTCATCACGGCTTGTCCGATCTGCACCCTTGCCCAATGACGATGGGAGACGTCCTTAAATTTCGGCGCAGCGGCAGCCGCCCCCGTTGTTCCGTTATCCCACACGACACATGCCAGCCCAACGAACAGGGCCCCCATTTTTTTCATCTTACAATCCCCTTCCCCAGATTCCATTCAAATAAGGATAAAAAAGCACCAGCAAACAGAGGGATCTCTCCCCAGTCGGCGTGGTGCTTCCTCGCGCAATGAGCTTTTATTATCCTGTTTTTGGTTATTTTATTATATAAAAAACAATTCTGTTAAGTCAACAGGATATTTGTCGTTTTTTCGTATATTTTGGATATTCGGCGCAGGACTAAGCTTAAACCGGCTGCTCGTACGCCAGTTGATGTCCGTCTTCGAAGCCCTTGGCAAAGCCGGAATTATAGCCTTCATTGTATGCTTGATTAAACCCGGCATTATATGAAGCTCCCTCTCCAGACACACGCTTTCTGCTGACGCTCCTGCGAGTCTGGGATTTCCGGGTGCGAAGCTTTCCCTTGCCGCTGCGAGTCTTGCCCCTTTGAATCTTTCTCGGCGATTTGCGGCCGCGGCGTCCATGGACGCGCCGTCTCTTTCCGCCCTTGCCGACGCTTGCGGAACGCTTCTTGCGCTTCAATCCGAGCACCTCCGGTCAGTCGGTTCCTTTATGCCTGACGGCTGCGGATAACCATGGCGCGGCCGGTTTGCCTATCATGGGAGGCCGCCAGCTCTTTCCCGTAACCAGCTTCAATATCGCCCCCTGCATCCCGGTAAGCACACGTACATGCTCATGCAGAGTCGCCGGAGACACGCCCACGTTATCCGTCACATTCGCCACGTTTTCCAATATTTTCGCTAACGCTTCCTGGCTTCTGGAGATGGCGCTCATCATCTGGAGCTTGATCTCCCATTCCCGGTCCGCGCGGTTCATCTCTCCCGATCTCCCGTATCCATTCCCCCGAACATCGAGGATATGCCTTCATCGTCTGTGTCCGGGTTAATTATGATTTTCATGTTGCGGCTTAATCCGTTGCACAGCTTCGTCAATCCATCGATGATCTCTATGTTCTGTTCGTTTATTTGCAGACAGGTGGACAGCTGATCATTATGGGCCTCGTACGTATCGTGGGTAACATGGGTCACGAGCCAATTACGTACCTTCTCGGCTTCCGTCGCTTTCGCTTCAAGGATCATGGCAACGTTCCATTGCATTTTCGCAATGGCATCGAGAGTGAGATGATACGCTTCCTCCCGGTTCATCCTTCTTTCCCCCCTTTCGCGACACGGCGATTATTCTTCGTCGGCTGAATCCCCCATCGCTTTCACGATGTGCGTCATGCTGTCGGCCACGGCTTCCTGCAGATCCGCCAAGCTGTTCAAATAAGAAATCACATTCTTGGTGACATTGGACGAACTGTCCAGCAGCCCGTTTAATCCGTTTAACTGAGGATGCTCATCCGGCAAAGCTTGAACAAGCTGGGCGGATCGTACGGCCACATGTCTTTTGGCGTCCAAGATTCTGGCCATCTGCTGATGGGATTTGGACAGATGGACGACGATTTCGGTCAACAATTCCTGCATGCCCGCCATATCCTCCCTTGATCCAAATGCTATGCCTCTCCGGCACGATTCGTTTCGTCGTTCATTCCTGCTCTCTACAGCATATGCCGCCTTTCAGCGCTTGCCACAGGAGCAAATGCCTACATTGTCGAAGCTTTGAACAGAAGACATTACGTCAAAAAGCCTATCGCCGTCCTTCACAGGAGACAGGCAATAAGCTCTGAATCTTCCGCATGTCCATAGCGTCAACCAGCCAATATCAGGCACCTGGAAAACCGTCAAAGCGCTTGCCGGAGCAGCGGAGGAGAAATAATCGGTAGCCCAGGCTCCATAGCTTCGAATTGATTGATCGTAAGAGCCCTGCTCGGCTTCAGATGCAGCTGCCATGACCGAAGAACCGCCGCGCTAACAATTCGTCTCGCCTTGCCGTCCTCCATGTGCAAATACGAGCCATCCGGCAAGATGCCAACGCCGTACTGCCTATCCTGCTCCGCCTCTTCCCCCCGCCATTTTCTCTCCGCCTCATCCGAAGAGATTGGCTCGCCAAGCTCCCATCTTCGCAGATCGATCTGTGAAAGCCTTACGGATTGAAAAGACAGCTGCCCCTCCACCAGCCTGCGCCGTCCATGCTCGATCCAATAGCATTGGGCCCCGATTGCCTGAACGGCTATTCTGTCGGGGAAGAACAGAGCCGAATGCGACAGCTCCGGTACGGAGCCCGGGCACTCGCGGGCCTGTTGAATCCACTCGTAAGGATTCCGCCACTTCTCCATAAAATATTGCTGATTGCGATCGTTCACTTCCTGGAAGCGATCGCCAAGCGCCTTCATGCTTACGCTCCCGAAATGGTGGATAAATGTATCCTGCGCCATGACCAGACTTTTGCCCAACAGACGCACCCGTATATTGTAATCGTCATCCTCGAAGTTGCCGATTTCAAAGCCTTCGTCGAAGTAGCCGATTCCCTCGAACAATTCCCTTCTGAACAGCAGGCAAAATCCGGTCAGGCGATCCGTTCTGCGCCAGCGGGATGGATCGGATCGGTTGAATTGTCGCGCGAATTGCGGCATATCGACGATATTGGAGTACGGCACATCGATTTTCTGTTCTCCGCTAATGTAGTTGGTCATCGGGCCGACCATGCCGATCCCGTCGTCGCTGTTCAGGCAAGCCAGCATATTATCCAGCCATTTCTCCGTCACTAACGTGTCATTGTTCAGAAGTACAATCGTTTTTCCTTTGGACATCATCATTCCCACGTTAATCGCTCCGGCAAACCCCCGATTGTTCGGCAGCACCCGAAAGCGAACCTGGCCGCCCAGCTCTTGCAAGTAAGCTGCGGTTCCGTCAGTCGATGCATTGTCTACGACAATAATCTCGTAGGATAAATCCGTATTCTCCATAATGCTGTTGATGCATTGCTTCACCAGACTCAATTGATTGTAGGTCGGGATTACAATGCTCGTGCCCTCGAACAACGTCGGAAAGCTCTGGGCTCCGGCTTGGACGCCTTCGCGATAGCCTTCATCGAACCCCTCCTGAAACCGCATCTGAATGTGTTGGTTTTTCCAGGTAGCTTGTTGATGTCCGCGAGTCTTTCGTCTGGCCCGCGCAACGCCGCGAATCCGGCTGTTGCGGCCCGGAGGCTTCGATTTCGCCCTCATCCCTGCCATTCCGTTCACCTCCTTCTACTCGTTCCGCTCAGGCCGCGCCAATCCGGCCATCCGATCGGCCAGATGTCCGAAATCGAAGGTTACTTTGCCGCTCATTCCCGCAAGATGAACCGCAATCGGAATAGCCGCAATACCCGCCGCTACAAGTGCGATATCAAAGTCGTGCTGCATGGCTTCCGACAAAACCCTCGTCACGTCGTCATACCCGTTAACCGGCGTGACGATTCCCGTAATCGTCAGCCCCTTAGCTTCAAGCGTCTGCTTGAGCTGAGCGGCTACGTCGCCAATGATGACGATATTGCGCCCGCTAAGCAGCCTTAACAGCAAGCCCTGCTCTTCCAGTAAATAATTCATCGTCGAAGTCGTGTACCGCAGCGTTCGATAATCGATTCCGTGGGCGCGCAGGACGGCAAACAGCAGCGGCTGAAAATGGGGATGGCGCGACATCGGAACACCGACCAGCGTGGCTACCTTCAGACAAGAAGCCAGCTCGTCGCGCGCCTCCAGGTTCGGCACTGTGATCCCCGCATAGGGTAAAAACGGGCCCGCCCGCTTGATTTCGGGAATGGTCAGCACGTTGTCCTGAGCCAAGGTGAGCAGCTCGCCGTCTCCTAAACGGACAAAGGCATACGGCCGCTTCTCTCTCAGCGCCGTTTCCAGCTCCTCATACACCGAATTGCTGTCCAGCAAAGGAACGCCCCGTTTTCTCAATAGCTCGACCCCTGCGGCAACCGCTTCGTGCAAGCTGATATCCGGGATAATCATGTCCGCGGGAAGCTGATCGGCCAATATTCGTTCCCCGGAGTCATTCAGGCCGTCCTGGTACCCCTGTTCGTAGCTCCTCTTCTCCTCCACAGCTTCTTCTCCGACTCTTTCAATCGCCGGTTGAACGGCAGGCACTTCCCGACGCTTCTTATAGACGCGCCGTTTGCGCGCGAACGTCTTTCTCTTGGCGACAGAATTCTTTTTCCCGCCCCTCTTGATCGTCGTTCTGCCCGAATGCGACTTGGCAGCTAGAGGTTTAGCCTCCGTACGAGCAGGCGGGTGAACCTTGACCCCTTTGGAGGCGGCGGAAACGTTCGCTTCCTTCGCGACTTTACCCGGGCTTGGCGCAATCATGTGATGGCCCCCTTTAATCTCCTCCCGGCTTCCTCCAACGACTCGAAGGTGCCTGCGTCGGTCCACCAGCCCTTCAGCTCCCGGTAAGTTAGCAGGCCGGATTGGGCATAGGCGTTGTTTACGTCCGTAATTTCAAGCTCCCCTCTGCGGGACGGCTTCACGCCGTTGATTCGATCGAACACGTCCGTATCGTAAAAGTAAAGGCCGGTCACGCAATAATCGGACTTCGGCTGCTCGGGCTTTTCCTCGATAAGAACAATCCGGCCGCTCTTTTCCTCAAGCTGCGGAACCCCGTAGCGACGCGGATCATCCACCTTCTTCAGCAGAACCATCGCGCCTTCCGTTTGTTTGGCGTACTGCTCGAAATAGGGCCGCAAGCTTTCCTCAAACAAATTATCTCCCAGCAGCAAAGCGAATTTGTCCTTCCCCGACAGAACCGGATGCGCCAGCTCCAGCGCTTGCGCAATTCCCCCGGCTTCCTCCTGCACGCGGTACACAAGCGAGACTCCCCAATCCCGGCCGCTGCCGAGTACGTCCACGAAGCCTCCCATAGCCGAACGGCTCGTAACAAGCACGATATCGCGTATGCCAGCCTCTCTCAGCTTGGCGATCCCGTAGCAGATCATGGGATAGGTTCCTACGGGCAACAGATGTTTGTTCGTCCAATAGGTGAGCGGCTTAAGACGCGTCCCCGTCCCTCCCGCCAATATGACAGCTTTCAAAGCGATTCCTCCTCAGGATGGGAAGCGTAGACAGCCCGATTAGACGAATGATCGCGGGTCCAGCTGCCATTTATCCACGAACAAGCGATAATTTCGCTCAACGAGCAGCGACTGCTGCTGGGAGCCCTCCCTCTTGAAGCTGGCGCTTCCCTCGTGATAGATCAGTGCATCGTGGCAGACAAGCAAGCTATAGCCGTGCATTCTTGTTCGCAAGCAGTAATCGTCGTCCTCGTAATGGCCGGGTGAAAACCGTTCATCCAGCAAGCCGATCTTCTCCATCAGATCTCTTCGAAAAACGAAACAGAAGCCTACTATTCTTTCGACCCTTTTCCACTTTGCCCGATCCGGAAGGTTGACGGTTGCCGCGATCCTCTCGAATTCTGCTAAATCCTCGAACGGATAATTCACTTGCTGCGAGCCGCTGGCGTAATTCGTTACAGGTCCGACAATGCCGACATCCGTCCCGCTGTGAAGCGCCGCCGACAGGCTCCTCAACCAGTTCGGGGTAACCACCGTATCATTGTTGAGCAGCACGAGCGTATCCCCCGTAGACAAGCGCAAGCCCTTGTTGCAGGCGGCTGGAAAGCCCTCGTTGCGAGGGAGCGAGATCAGCATCAGCTTTTCCTTCAAGCACCATGACGCAGTCCCGTCCGTCGATCCGTTGTCCGCCACGATAATCTCGTAGGGGGGCTCGGTATGGCGGCGAATGGAGGAAACGCATCTTTGCAGCAGATCCAGCGCATTATATGTCGGAATAATGATTGACGCCCTGCTCATGGCTCCCAATCCCCCAGTAGACTTCGATTGCGCGTCCAGTCCGCAAAGTCCAGCCGATTGCCCCGGACATCGAACGCTTCTCGCCAAGCCTCCGCATGATCGCCTGCCGCCCTTCTCCAATCCGAGCGGGTGCCTCTGCGTTGCCTGTGTCCGCCTACCGCCCCCCCGATTCCGATTCGAAGGCCGTTAAGAATCGCTTGCGCATGGGCCTTGATCGGAACGGCCAATGCGCCGATCCCCAGAGACTCAATGGCGCGACGCGAAACTGCGTACGGCAGTGCTGATAACGTATTGATTTTCAAATCTCCGCGCTGCAGGCTGACGTTCAGAAACTCGAACAGCCTCTCGTTCCCCCCTCTCTTGCGGAACAAGCCCATTTGCGCGGAGATATCATTAAGCGCAATATCCATTTCCCACTGGCATGCCCATATAAAGCCCGCCAATTGATCCGCTGAGACTGCCTGCTCCCCGTCCAGGAACAGGATTGTATCGGCTCCGGTTAGTTTCGCGCCCAGAGCCCGTCCGACATCGGCATCCAACGGCTCAGGCACGCTGACGAGAGTTACGTTGCCGAAGCCTCTCGCCAGCGCGAATAATCGTTCCGCGGGGTTGCTTGCCACGATAACCACATCATCCAGGGGCAAGGCTTGCAATTGATCCAGCACCTGACGCAACGGCTCCTCCTTCATTCCCGCGAATACGATGGCTGCCGCCTTACCGTTTAGCGGAACCGGGGTAACCGCTGCCCTCGCTCCCGAGCCTTGCATAAAACCGGCTGCGTAATTTAGACCTCGGCGGCGGACAAGCGCCCAATTCGTTTCGTTGTTCCTTTTTGTCTCGCGAAATCTCAGGCTCCATCGCTCTCGAATCGCTATCCTGACCGCTTCCGGGCCGGGCTGGAAGGCGGGATCGCTTCGCCAAGCTTTCCCGTCCGCCGCGCCGGCCAAGTAATCGGGACCCTGCGCAATAGTGGAAACCATTCTCTTCTTCCCGACGGCAGCAGCTCTGACTCTGGGCCGATTAAGCCTGGTCGAGGCGGAACGAGTGGAGCTGCCTGAAGAACGGACCGCCCGTTTCGTCGATAGATGCTTCCGTTTCATTGTCTTCATCTCACCATCCATCTCTGGCGGTCTCCATCGACATAACCGCCTCGACTGTCGGTATTTCTTAACCACCACTGAATCGCTTCCAGATGATCCCCTACAATCAGCGGCTCCAACGAGTGGGTACGCTCCCGCTTCAGACGCATCGGATTAAGCTTTCCAACGTTAACTGCAGTTGTACGTTCGACGTTAAATCCCTTGTGGACAGCCATCGCATGAGCAAGCGGAGGAACGGACAGGGCCGAGCTGCCGATAGCGGTCAGCGCTTTTCGGCTAATCGCGTGGGGAACGGCCGTCATCGATGCGCCCGCAAGATCAGGGCGGCCCATAAGCGTGTTTAACGCATGCTTGGCTAACACCACCCCATGGACGATCGGCTTGTCGACTGGACCGGAATAATCGTTAAGCGCCACATCGGTGCCTTTGGCTACTGCATTTACGAATGGCTTAAGGCGTCCCGCTGGAATAACCATATCCGCATCGATAAAAAGGAGAATGTCGCCCATCGCTTCCCTGGCCCCGATCGACCTTCCCACGTCATGACCCAGCGGACGATCGTAGACCAGCAGCTTCGCCCCGCTTCTTCTTGCGATCTCAAGGGAGCCGTCGGTCGAGCCGTTCAAGACGACGATGACTTCGGTATGCGGATGCACGCGAAACGCTTCGTGGATCACTTTCCTTAACGTCCGACGTTCGTTCATGACGGGCACGATGACGGAAACCCGAGGTGCGCGCCAAGGTTCCGATAAGGATTCGGAGGGCTGCATTCTCTCTACGACGGAAAGGCGGTTTCTGGCAGACGCCCTTCGTCCTTTGATCGACGGCTTCGGCTTTGGGACGCGAGAACGGCGCCTTCGCGTGTTAGTCGCTATTCCATTCACCCCCCCAGACTCGGGCAACGGTATACCACATATTGTATGTGTGACGTGTCCCTGCGTAACGGCATATGTACTGTCAATCTGTCGACAGAGCCGACTTAACGCCTGCAAGCCCCGGGCAGTCAACCCGGAGCTTACGTTAAGCAATCTATTCCGTTAACCTTCGACTGCCGCCGGGCGGCCCAGCGCAATCCATTGAATGGAGCCTTTCGGTTCGGGACCCAGCCGGGTGCGGAAAACGATAAGCTCGGCTTCGTTCGGACGTTTGGCGCTCAGAATGCAACTGCAGGACGGGTGATCCGACATGGCGACCAGCGTGTAGGAAGCGTCCGCAAACGAGGAAGCGAAGGCGATGGTAAGCCGCATAGACTCCATCCCTCCCTGGAACGCGTAAGACTGGCTGCCGAATAGCAAGCCCACTCCCGAAATTTGGGCCGTAACGGGGTGAAAAGATAGCTTAGCCTCGCACACGCTGCCGTCTCGGAGATGCTCATTCGTTACGCTGTCCAATTCCAGCTTCGCTCCGCTAATACTGTCGTCCGCCAGATGCTCGCTCGTCACACTACTGGCTTCCAGCTTCGCTCCACTTACGCTGCCGTTCGCCAGATGCGCGCCTACTACGCTCCCTGCTTCCAGCTTCGCTCCGCTTACGCTACCGTCCGCCAGATGCTGGCCTACTACGCTCCCTGCTTCCAGCTTCGCTCCGCTCACGCTGCCGTCCGCCAGATGCTCGCTCGTCACGCTCCCTGCTTCCAGCTTCGCTCCGCTCACGCTGCTATTTGCCAGATGCTCGCTCGTCACGCTCCCTGCTTCCAGCTTCGCTCCGCTCACGCTGCTATCTGCCAGATGCGCGCTCGTTACGCTCCCCGCCTCCAGCTTCGCTCCACTTACGCTGCCGTCCGCCAGATGCGCGCTCGTCACGCTTCCCGTTTCCAGCTTCGCTCCGCTTACGCTGCCGTCCGCCAGATGCTCGCTCGTCACACTACTGGCTTCCAGCTTCGCTCCACTTACGCTGCCGTCCGCCAGATGCGCGCTCGTCACGCTTCCCGCTTCCAGCTTCGCTCCGCTTACGCTACCGTCCGCCAGATGCGCGCTCGTTACGCTCCCTGCTTCCAGCTTCGCTCCGCTCACGCTGCTATCTGCCAGATGCTCGCTCGTCACGCTCCCTGCTTCCAGCTTCGCTCCGCTCACGCTGCTATCTGCCAGATGCTCGCTCGTTACGCT